>JAITKB010000039.1 GCA_031278605.1 Tannerellaceae bacterium | reverse complement strand
CCTCAATAAGAAAGAATATCCTCATACAAGGCTTTCAGTCGTTTCCTCAGGTGCATCACGGCAGAGCGCTTGCGGGACAGCAGGGTGGCGAGGGGAACTCCGGCTATTTGTGCGACCTCTTTGGCCGGCAATCCGTTCAGTTCCATTTGTTCGAAGGCTTCCCTTTGTTCGGGGGGCAATTCGGAGAGGGCGGCTTCGAGTTCCTGCCATACCAGCGACCGTAGATATTCCATTTCGGGCGTTGCCGGCTCGCCGGCGCCGGCGAAGAGGATTTCGGAGGGTTCTTCCGACAAAAAGCCCTCGTCGTCGAGGCGGGATGCCGGCAGTTCTTCTTCCTGTTTCTTTTTCCCTCGGTTGATGATTGTATTTCGCGTGACGCGGTACAGCCAGGCTGCCGTCTGTTCGATGGGGTTGACGGCGGTCTCGACCGTTTTTACCAACTGATAAAAGACGTCCTGCAGAATATCCTCCACATCCTCCGTATGTCGAACCCGTTTGCGGATAAAGGATTTCAGGAGCGGTTGATAGATGGCAATCAGTTTTTCGAGATTATCCTTGTTGGCTTGCGTCGCGTTCATCTTTTTTTTCGGAATCGAAGCCTCGGAAGCCATGGGCACAATGCCGGTGACGGCGGATAAACTCTTCCCGTTCTTCGGGAGTCATCTTTTGCCATTTCTCGCGGACAGGATTGTGCCGGTATCCCTTTATGCCCAAAAAGGCCGAGAGAAGCATGAATTTACTCAATCCGGCGAGTAAGACCAGCAAGCCCAGCGCCTGCCAGTAACCAATGGAGGCGATTCCAAAGATGGAAGGCATCAGGGCGTTCCATAACAACATAAACAAGGCTCCGAATCCGGCCATTGCGCCCAATCCGCAAAGCACATGAGCCAAAAAATGCAATGTTCTATTCATAACTATTTCCTTTAAATGATTGATTCTATCTGTTTGTTTCATCTCCATAAGCCTCCCGGTCGATGAATTGCAAGGCGTCGAACCGGCATCTTTTCAGGCAATTCCCGCAGGCGGTACACCGGTGGGGATATTTCACCACAACAGGTCCTCCCGCTTCGCCGAAGGTTGCCTCCAGGACGCGGCGGGAGCATTGTTTGAGGCAACGCCCACATCCCCTGCACTGCTCCTTGCGGACACAAATAATGCGCAGCCTCCGCCGTTGCCTCTGCCGCAGGCCAAGCCCGATCCACAGCAAGAGGGCCATACCCAAACCCATGTATACGATGTTCATCTTCTTTGTCGATTGAAAGTTTTTCCAGAGGTTATCCTCTACTTATGCCGACAAATGAAGGCAAAAAATAATTGAAGACCTTCCGGGAAAAGCAGCTCTCGAAAAAAAAAATTAAAAAAAAACAGGCCAAACGCTTGGATTTGTAAAAATACTTCGTAGGTTTGTGGAAATTTCAAATTAAAAATTACGAGATCATGAAGATTATCCGAATTCCATTGCAGAAGTTACACAACGAAGAGTGGTTTGAACTCTTCAACGTTTACAAGGAAAAAGTAAACCGTTTCGGGTCGGAGACCTTGGGCATTAAAGACCTTTACCTGCGTTTCCTCAGCCTGCTGTACAAGGCCGATGCGGCGCTGCTGATTCTGCGCAAAAGCTCTTATACGAAAGCGATCGAGGCGGCCGACAAGCAGCGCGACGAACTCTACCAGGGCTTTTATGGCACCGTCAAGAGCGCCCGGAAACAGCCCAATGCCGACAAGCAGCAGGCTGCCGAACGCCTCTTCGAACTCCTGAAAGGCTACCGGGGCGACATCACCAGCGGCAACCACGCCGCCGAATCGGGCGCCATCTACAACCTCCTGCAGGACCTGCGCTCTGCGTCCTACACCCCGGATGTGACCCTTCTGGGCGTGGGCGACTGGATCGCGGCCATCAGTCAGGCCGAACAATCCTTCCTCTCCTACTCCGCCCTGCGCGATAAGGAGCACATCGACAAGCCCCGCCAGGAACTCAAGCTGCTCCGCGCCGAAATCAACGTCCTCTACACCGCCATGGCCGCCGTCATGGACTCCAAGCTGCTGGGCGACGGACTGGGAGGCAACGTCAACGTCGACCGCGAAGACCTGGACACCGACATACACGAAGACAGCGCACGCTACGTCTTCACGCCCGAAACACACGGAAACATCACCTATAACTTCGTAGTGGACTGGAACCAAACCGTCTCCAAATACCATCAACTCCTTGAGCAACGCGCCACCAAGCAAGCCAACCGAGAAGAAGACGAAGACGACAACACCGCCCCCATCGAAGACTAATCCGCCAACCGGGCCTCCCAAGGCCCCGCCAACACGCTCCACCAAGCGCAAGATCACGCTCAAAGTTTTTTCAATTTTCCCACCCGACCCTCGCCCGTCCTTCCACCGGACTAAGAGGGCCGGCATACATACATACCCATAGCAAATTTTTTCCGCCAAGGGTCGTATGCCTACATACCCGTAGGAAAAAAATTCCGCCGGGGGTCGTATGCATACATACTCGTAGGAAAAAAATTCCGCCGGGGGTCGTATGTATAGATACTCGCAGGAAAAATTTTCCGCCGGGGGTCGTATGCATAGATACTTGGAGGAAAAAAATCCCGCTGCGGGTTGTATACATTCATACCGGGGGGAAAAAAAATCCGGAGCGCCTCGACCCTCCGGATTTTCGTTGCAAACGCCCGCCCGACGGGGGGCTGTGCGGTTAGACTTCGCCGTTCTCGGGGCGCAGGCGGCGGACAACGGCGCCGGTACGCCACATCTCGCTTTCGCGCAGGGCGGCGAGTTCCCTTTCCAAGCTTTCGCGGTAGTCGGGTTGGCTGTTGGCGTCGATGGAACGTTGCGCCTCACGCCCGGAAGCCACCTCGTCGTAGAGTTTTTGGAAGAGCGGCTTGGTGGCGTCGTGAAAAGGCGTCATCCAATCCAGGGCCCCGCGCTGGGCGGTGGTCGAACAGTTGGCATACATCCAGTCCATGCCGTTCTCGGCGAACAGGGGCATGAGCGACTGTGTCAGCTCTTCTACGGTCTCGTTGAACGCTTCCGAAGGATCGTGCCCCCGTTCGCGCAAAGTCTCGTACTGCGCCAATAAAAGGCCCTGTATGGCGCCCATGAGCGTGCCCCGTTCGCCGGTCAGGTCGGAATAGACCTCCTTCTGAAACGTCGTCTCAAACAAATAGCCCGAACCCACGCCGATGCCCAAGGCCACGGCCCGTTCCCAGGCCCGCCCCGTAGCGTCGCAATGGATGGCAAAGCTGGAATTAAGTCCCCGGCCCTCCCGGAACATGCGACGCAGGCTCGTGCCCGATCCCTTGGGAGCGACCAGGATGACGTCGACGCCCTCCGGCGGGCAAATATGCGTACGCTCCCGGTAGGTGATCCCAAACCCGTGCGAGAAATACAGGGCCTTGCCCGGGGCGAGGCATTTTTCGATGCGGGGCCAGAGTTCGATCTGGGCCGCGTCGGAAAGCAGGTACTGAAGGATCGTGCCCCGGCAGGCGGCTTCTTCTATCTCGAAGAGCGTCTCGCCGGGGATCCATCCGTCGTCTAAGGCCTTTTGCCAGGTTTTGCCGCCGCTGCGCTGACCTACGATGACGTTGAATCCGTTGTCTCTCAGGTTGAGGCTCTGCCCCGGTCCCTGCACCCCGTAGCCAATCACGGCGATGGTTTCGTTCTTTAATACCTCCCTGGCTTTTTCCAGGGGAAATTCATTGCGGGTAACGACGTTTTCGTTCACTCCGCCAAAATTCAATACTGCCATAACTTTATTGTGTTTAAAAAATGATGTTCATGCTTCATTGCCAGGTAACCGCCGCGCGGCAAATGGCCTTGCCCTCGTGGCATACCGCCATATCGTAGCGCCCCGGCGAGGATTCGCGGTGATGAAAGGCAAGCTCCATGCCGTAGCGTCCCTCGGCCATATAAGCGATTTCAAAGCGTGCGACGGTTCGTTGGCGGAACATTTCCAGGTCGAAGCAATCCAGGAGGCGCTCCATGGTGCGGATGCTGTTCAGGTGGCCGTTAACGTCCAGGTCGGAGTAGCGCACACGGTAGGGTTCGCCCCCGGCGAGATGCTCCACGGGAGGGATCTTGCCGGGTTTCCCGATCGGGCAGGGACGCTCCGTGCGGTAGGCGTTCAAGGCCCCGGCGTCCAGGGGCGTCGGGCGTCGCGTAGTCAGGTCGATCGCCGCCCAGACAGAGCGGGCGTAACCCAAGGCCTCGCCCCCGGCGTCCGCCAGCTCGAAGCAGCGGTGCGTAAACAAGCCCGCCGCCCCTTCGATCCAGGTCAAAAGGCGAACCTCTTCCGATAGCCGGGGGTAAGACGTGAGTTCGATCGCCAGGCGCGAAAGCACCCAGGTCGCCTCGCGCCTTCGCATATCATTGTAGCCAAACCCCCGCGCCCCGGCATGGGCGGCGGCGGCGTCGAGCAGCTTCCCCCCGAGGGCGGGGATGGACAGGCGTCCGAGGAAGTCCAGCAAGCCGGAGTCGACGGTAAAGGGAAAGAGGCCTACAGGGTCCATATCTTCGTTGTTTAAGGGTTTTCGTTGATCTTTTTCTCCATGGCGGCCAGCATATCGCTGAGCGGCTCCACCTTACTCTTGGTGATGGCAATCCGCCCGGAACGGATAAACTGAAGGACGCCCGTAGAGCGACTCAGCTCCAGGAACAGGGCCTGGGTTTCTTCGTAATGCCCGCTTTTCTCGAGCACGATGCAATCTTCGTTCATCTCCAGCACCCGCGCGTTGTAGCGGCGGATGAGTTCCTCGACGCCTTGCAGCCTCAGGAAGCGTTCGGAGCTTAGCTTGTAGAGGGCTATCTCCTGGTGGACGAGGTCTTCGTCCGTATTGTAATACGCCTTGAGGATGTCTACGCGCTTGTCGATCTGTTTCACGACCTTGTCGATCATGTCCCGCTCGGCAAAGGTCGTAATCGTAAACTTATGTATCCCCCGGATGGCCGAGGGGGAAACCGACAGGGTCTCTATATTCAACTGCCGGCGCGTAAAGATGATCGTCACCTGGTTGAGCAGGCCCACGATGTTCTCCGAAAAAATAATGACGGTGTATAATTGTTTCTTATCCATAGCGTGCGGTTTGCTTAAGGTTTCTCCATGATGATTTTCGTAACGGTTGCCCCGGCAGGCACCATGGGATAGACCATGCCGTGCGTTTCTACTTCGGCCACGAGGAGATAGGCTCCGTCCGCGGCAAACATTTCGGCAATCGCTTCGTCCAGCTCCTCCCTCCGGGATACGCTGCGCGAGCGGATGCCATAGGCCCGGGCCAAGGCTGCAAAATCGGGGTTCGCCATCGTTGTCGCCGAGTAGCGCCGCTCGAAAAACAGCTCCTGCCACTGCCTCACCATGCCCAGGTAATGGTTGTTGAGCACGATCATCTTTATATCCAGGTTCTCCTGCATCACCGTGCCGAGTTCCTGGAGGGTCATCTGCAAGCCCCCGTCGCCGGTAAAGAGGCACACCCTGCGCTCCGGAGCCCCCTCCTTGGCGCCGATAGCCGCCGGCAGGCCAAAACCCATCGTCCCCAATCCCCCGGAAGTAACCACGCTCCGCGTACGGGTGTAACGGAAATAACGGACCCCCATCATCTGGTTCTGCCCCACATCCGTCACCAGCACGGCGCCGGCTCCGGCCGCATCCGAGACCTTGCGCACCACCTCGCCCATGCGGAGCGGAGGATCCCCCAAGGGATGGATCTCCCGCACAACTACCTTTTCGTATTCCTCGCGCTCGTCGGCCTCGAAACTTCCGATCCACTGCGTATGCACCGCCGGGCGCAAAAGGCGGGTCACGGCCGGCAAGGTCTGCTTCACATGCCCCCAGACGGGAACATCCGCCGGGACGTTCTTTCCGATCTCGGAGAGGTCTATATCGAAATGAATCACCTTCGCCTGGCGGGCGTAGGTGTCGAGGCGTCCGGTCACGCGGTCATCAAAGCGCATACCGATGGCGATAAGTACGTCGCAGGCATTGGTCTTGCGGTTCGGCCCCAGGTTGCCGTGCATCCCCAACATGCCCTTGTTCAGGCGATAGTCCGAAGGCATGGCCGATAGTCCGAGAACGGTCGAGGCCGCCGGTATATCCGCCTTCTCCAAAAAAGCCCGCAACTCCCGCTCCGCGCTCCCCAGAATAACGCCCTGCCCTACGAGGGCCAAGGGTCTCGAGGCCCCGTTGATCAGCTCCGCCGCCGCTTCCAGCTGCGCAGGGTCGGCATCCGGCGCCGGTTGATAGCTCCGGATACGGCTCACCCGCTCGTAGGCATAATGCAGCGTTCCGATCTGGGCGTCCTTGGCGAAATCAATCACCACCGGCCCGGGCCGCCCGGTCGAGGCAATATAAAAGGCGCGGGATACGGCCCAGGCAATCTCCTGTGGCTTGCGTACCTGATAAGCCCACTTGGTGATCGGCTGGGTGATGCCGATGACGTCGATCTCCTGAAAAGCGTCGCTCCCCAACAGGGGCGAAGGAACCTGTCCGGAAATCACCACAATGGGCGTGGAGTCCATCATGGCGTCGGCTATCCCCGTAATCGTATTGGTGGCGCCCGGTCCGGAGGTCACCAATACGACGCCCGTCTTGCCCGATACCCTGGCATATCCCTGCGCCGCGTGGGTCGCCCCCTGCTCGTGACGCACCAGGATATGTTTCAATCGGTCGCTATAATCGTACAAACAATCGTAAAGGGGAATGACCTGTCCGCCGGGATACCCGAAAAGCGTATCCACCCCTTCCGCAATCAAAGTCCGGAGCAAAGCCTCCGAACCGGTTATCAACTCTTTATCCATCCTGTTCTTCCTTACTTTATATGATTATATGATTTGTTCCTCTACGATTCGCACCGCTCCCTTATCGGCCGACGACACCATCCGGGCATAGGCCCTGAGCGCCTTCGTGACGCTTCGGCTCCGCTCGGGAGTAAAAGCGCCGGGACCCTTGGAGAGTTCTTCCTGCCGGCGCACCGCCAGCTCGGCGTCGGTCAGTCGCACGCCTATCCGGCGCGAAGGGATGTCGATGTCGATCCGATCCCCGTCCCGCACCAAAGCAATCGTCCCGCCTGCCGCCGCCTCGGGCGATACATGGCCGATGGACAAGCCGGATGTTCCTCCACTGAAGCGTCCGTCGGTAATCAGCGCACAGGCTTTCCCCAAATGCCGGCTCTTGAGGTAGGACGTGGGATAGAGCATCTCCTGCATTCCCGGCCCTCCCTTTGGCCCCTCGTAGAGGATCACAACGACCTCGCCGGCGACGACCTCGCCCCCCAGGATTCCCTCGCAAGCCGCCTCCTGGGAATGATACACCCGCGCACAACCGGAAAAACAAAGACTCTCCGCTTCCACGCCCGCCGTTTTTACCACGCAGCCGTTCTCCGCTATATTCCCGTACAAAACGGCCAGGCCTCCGTCCTCCCCATAGGCATGTGCCGGGTCGCGGATGCACCCGTTGGAACGGTCCGTATCCAATTCCTCAAAATAGACTTCCTGCGAACCCATCGACAAATTAAACCTCCGCCCCGGAGCGCTCCGAAAGAAATGCAACGCTTCTTTCGTCACCTTGGGCGAAACAACGGCATAGGCATCGATCAGTTCGCCCAGCGTGAGTCCGTCCACACGCTTGACGGAAGCATCTATCCGTCCGGCCTTCTGCAATTCATACAGAATAGCCGCGACGCCTCCGGCACGATGCACATCCTGTATATGATAGCGGGGAGTATTCGGCGCTACCTTGCAAAGCACAGGCGTTCGGCGCGAAAGGGCATCCATGTCCCGTATCGTAAAATCCACTTCCGCCTCGTGCGCCACGGCCAACAAATGAAGAACGGTATTGGTCGAACCGCCCATAGCAATATCCAGCGTCATGGCATTGAGAAAGGCCGCACGGGTAGCAATTTGTCGGGGTAATACGGATTCATCGCCCTCAAAATAGTACTTATGGGTGTTCTCCACGATGAACCGGGCCGCTTTCCGGAAGAGATCCGTACGGTTGACATGCGTCGCCACAAGCGTACCATTGCCCGGCAAAGAAAGACCGATCGCTTCGGTCAGACAATTCATCGAATTGGCGGTAAACATACCCGAACAACTTCCGCACCCGGGGCAGGCGGCGCGTTCCACTTCCTCTACTTCCTCATCGCTCACGGATTCATCGGCGGCCTGTATCATTGCATCAATCAAATCCAGATGCCGGTTATTCAATTCACCCGTTTCCATCGGCCCTCCGGAGACAAAAATTGCCGGAATATTCAGCCGCATGGCAGCCATCAGCATCCCGGGCGTAATCTTATCGCAATTACTGATGCACACCATCGCGTCGGCACGATGGGCATTCACCATATACTCCACGCTGTCGGCAATCAAGTCGCGCGAGGGGAGAGAATACAACATCCCCTGGTGGCCCATAGCAATCCCATCGTCAATAGCAATCGTATTAAACTCGGCGGCAAAGCAACCCATTTGTTCAATCTCGGCTTTCACCAACTGTCCTGTTTCATGCAGATGCACATGCCCCGGCACGAACTGGGTAAAGGAATTAACAACGGCAATAATGGGTTTGCCCATTTGCTCCTGCCTCATTCCGTTCGCCCTCCAGAGCGCCCTTGCTCCGGCCATCCGTCTACCTTGCGTGCTCTCGTCGCTTCTCAGTTTGTTTTTCATTTTATATCCGTAACGTCATTAAAAAAGGCCTTCCCCTATGTGGAGAAAGGCCTCGGAATTATTTTTACCTGCTTTAACTTCTTACACACCTTTCTCCTCACCTGCTAAGGCTTAGAAGGACCACCACGAAAAGAATGTTGTGTAAAAAGTTGTTTGTCATATTCGAATCTTCTAAAAAGAATGCTGCAAATGTAGAACAATAATTCATACCTCCAAAGGAATTAAAACAATTTTCTCCGTTCTCCTTTCGGATTGCAATTG
>JAITKB010000015.1 GCA_031278605.1 Tannerellaceae bacterium | reverse complement strand
AATGGGCGATGTACAGGACTTCACCAACTTTGTCAACGCCGTGATCGACGAGGCTTCCTTCGATAACATCCTGAACTATATCCAATACGCCCGACAAGCACCCGATGCGGAAATTCTGTTTGGAGGAAATGGCGATAAATCCACCGGGTATTACATCGAACCCACAGTGATACAAACCACCAACCCCTCGTTCAAGACCTTGACGGAAGAAATTTTCGGACCCGTTATCACAATCTACGTCTACCAGGATAGCCAATACGAAGAAACCCTGGACCTCTGCGACCGTACGTCGCCCTACGGACTGACAGGATCGATCTTCGCTCGCGATCGCTACGCCATAGATACCGCATTCCACAAACTACGCTATTCGGCAGGCAATTTCTATATCAACGACAAACCCACCGGCGCCGTGATCGCCCAACAACCCTTCGGAGGTTCGCGCGCATCGGGCACAAACGACAAAGCCGGCGGCCCCTTGAACCTGATCCGTTGGACCAATCCGCGAACCATCAAGGAAACCTTAGTCCCTCCAACGACTTATGCCTATCCCTTCCTTGGAGAAAAATAAACCTTACAGTATCCACTCAAATAGAGCCAACACACATGTTAGACTTTAACAACACAGAAATAGCTTTCGCCTCCAAATCCGAATCGGAACTGAAAAACGCCTACTGCCTCTTCAGCATCATGAAACATCCCGGGATTGTCCGACTGGGCAAATGGGCCAGTCATATCGCACTGAAAATACATTTCCCCCTGGGCTGGATTATGAAACCTACCTTGTATAAACAATTCGTCGGAGGAGAAACCCTGCAAGACTGTATCAAATATATCGAACAACTGAAACACGGCAACGTCCGATCCACCCTGGACTATTCCGCCGAAAGCGAACAAACGCCGGAAGGCATCCGGGCAACCCTGGAGGAAACCATCCGTTCGATCGACTTCGCCAAAGAAACCCCCGGCATAGCATACGCCGTGTTCAAACCTTCGACCATTACAACCGATAACTTGCTGAGCAAGGCTTCCGAAAAGAAGGAAAAACTGACCGTGGAAGAAATCAAAGCCTTCCGCGAGTTCCGCGAACGCTTCATGCAACTCTGCGAACGCGCCTGCCGCAATAACGTGCGTATATTGGTAGATGCCGAAGACTACTGTTTTCAGGATGCCATAGACGATCTGACCGACGAAGCCATGAGACGTTTCAACAAGGAACGCGCCATCGTGTTTGCCACCTTGCAAATGTATCGCCACGACCGTATGCCCTACCTGCGCCGCATCTACGACGACGCAGTGGAAAAGACCTACTACCCCGGTATTAAGTTCGTACGGGGAGCATACATGGAAGAAGAACGTAAACGTGCCGAACGAATGGGATACCCCGATCCTATCTGTAAGAATAAACAGGAAACAGACGATAATTTCGATGCCGGCGTACAGTTCGTGGTAGAACATATCGATCGCATGGAACTATTCATGGGGACGCACAACGAAACAAGCAATTACAAACTTGCATCCCTGATGGATACCCATAGGTTGGAGAGAAATACGCCGCGTATCTATTTCTCGCAACTCCTGGGCATGAGCGATAATATTTCTTTCAACCTGGCGCACGAAGGGTATAATGTCACCAAATATGTCCCGTATGCTAAAGTAAGGGACGTCCTCCCGTATCTGCTTCGCCGTGCGGAAGAAAATACATCGGTGGCCGGACAAACCGGACGCGAGCTAAGGATGCTCAAAGCCGAAATGGAACGGCGGAAAAAATCCGCGCCGGCCGTCGCTATACAGTAAATAAAAACAGATAAAGAATGAAGGTAAAAAGGATTTGTATACATGCCATGATCCTTACAGGAGTGTTTACATGCGTCGGTGCGAAAGCGCAACAGCATGTAAACACTTTGGGAGATACGGTTGTGGTTGTAAAACCAACAGACGCAGACATGGACAAAATCATGGACCTGCGAACGCAATTGAACAAACAAAACGAAACCTATTGGGAGGAACCTCCGCCAACAGAAAATAAACTACTCCGCTTCCTGGAAAAAGATAAATTAACCCTCTCGGAAGAAGCACTCTATTGGGTGCGCCTGGTAAGAGACGCCTCTTCGCGATTTGACAGCAGGGTAAGTTTTCGCGATACCATCCTTGTAAGTCATCTCTTCATGCCGCTCCTCTTCCGGGGAGACGTCATACCCGATCATCCGGTTCTTTACGACAAAGACCTCTACAAACCCAAGCCTTTGTCCTTCCCGTGGTATCAACCGGATACGACCTTGTTTCAGGACCTACAGAGGCGCTACGAGTTGGAAAAGACGGCCTTTCGGTATGTAGAGGATAACCATCCTGCTTATTTTCATTATTCAAAAAGAGATTTACCCCATGATATAATAAGGATAACAAGTATCCGGACACCGGTCTATGAAGAAGTTCCCCTGAAAGTAACTTCGGAGGTTGTACGGAATGAAATGGATGCTCCGAACAAGTTCATCCCCGACCGACTCTACTGGCGTTCCGCTTTTGAAAGTGCCGTACAGTTCTCGCAAAATTACGTATCCCCCAACTGGCACAAGGGGGGAAGCAGCAACTTGAATATCTTTACCAAAAACTACCTCAAATACGATTATGCGAAAGACAAGGTGCAATTTACCAACGAGGTGGAAATAAAAGCAAGTATATACAATGCCCCCAACGATACCATACACGATTATAAAATAGGCGACGACATCTTCCGCTTGCACAGCAATATAGGCTACAAAGCTTTTAATAAATGGTATTATACATTCGACGCCGAATTCAGAACGCAATTATTCAGCAACTACCAGGAGAATACTCAAATCAAGCAAGCCGCCTTGTTTTCTCCCTTCACATTCAATATAGGCCTCGGGATGAAATACGACCTGGATAAATCCTTCCGGGCAAGAAATAAAAACCTGAAGATAAGTATCAACCTTGCCCCTCTGTCGTATACCTATATGCAGAGTATCAACAAGGATATTGATTTGGGACGTCATGGTTTCCGGAAAAACAAGGAAACGGATCACTACGAGAACACACTGAGTCGTGTGGGGTCTACCATCCGGACGGATATGACGATGAATTTCAACCGGAATTTCAGTTGGCAATCCCGTATCTACTACTTCACAACGTACGAAGCCACTCAATTTGAGTTTGAAAATACGCTGGTGCTTGCCATCACCCGGTATTTTTCCACCCGTATATATACCCACCTTCGTTTTGACGATACCGTAACTAAAAAAGAAGATTTTAACAGCTACTTCCAGCTGAATGAACTGTTGAGTTTCGGGTTCAACTATAAATGGTAACCCGGACTTTGCGCGTGAAATATTCCGGGAATATGAAGTGCATTGGTTGGAAATAATTATTTTTGTCGTGTTTTTGCAACGTCGGGATTACAATATGGGATTATAATAATGGGAAATACAATGAATCATTGTGGAGTTATACAACGCATCGAAGGACATACGATCTATGTGAGCAGCGCGCGACAACCGGCATGTAGCGGTTGTCGCGCGAAATCGGTGTGTATAACGGCACACGGAAAGGAACAGATAATCGAAGTGACGGATTCTTCCGGTACATTTCATACGAATGAGCCTGTTCTCCTTGAAGGAAAAGATTCGATGGAGCATCAGGCTGTCCTGCTGGCTTTCCTCATCCCCCTGGCATTGGTTGCGGCAACCGTTTTTATTGGGACGAGTCTGCAATGGGACGAAGGTTTCAGCGCATTGGCGGGTTTATTATTGTTGTTTCCATATTACATCATCTTATATTTTTTTCGTGACGCATGGAAGAAGAAATTTGTTTTTACTATAAAGAAAATTAATCCGGAATGATACTAACAGCTATTGTTACACTGGGAGGAATCGGTATTGTCAGCTCTGCTCTATTATATATTGCTTCCA
>JAITKB010000104.1 GCA_031278605.1 Tannerellaceae bacterium | reverse complement strand
AGAAGGGTGATTCCCAGGCATAACCACTGTCGGTAAATCGCACAATGTTGCTGTTCGGCAGTCCGGAGAGTTCTATCCGGTCGATGTAGACCTCCGGATCTACGGCGCCACTGTCTCCGACTTATACTTTGCTGCGAACGTAATCTGCGCCATAGCGTGCTTCAGGTGGAAACGTTTCACGGATGTCGTGAAGCGGGAGAATTATTGATGCTATCCCTGAAGTCTTTGGGTAATATGCCGAATTGTTTCTGGAAACATTTTGAGAAATAAGAAGGATGAGTAAAACCTACGCGGTAACAGATTTCATTCACACGGTAGTTGTTGCTCATCAGTAACTCTGCCGCTTTTTTCAGACGGATGAGCCGGATCAAATCGTTGGGCGTCATATCAGTTTGCTTCTTGATCTTGAGAAACAGAGCCGAACGACTGACACATAATTGCGAGGCTAAGGCATCAATTGTAAAATTTATATTCGAGATATTTCTCTCAATAATCTCATTCATTTTGGAGAGAAACAATTCGTCGGCCTTATTCCCGGCTATGCTGTTTAAGGGGATGAAAGGCATTTCGGAAAACTTCCGACACAGAACCTGCCGGGAAGCAAGCAAACTTTCGATCTGTGCCTTTAAGACATGTGGGGAAAAAGGCTTTTCTACGTAAATATCGGCGCCGGCTTTTATCCCCGCCACCTTGGATGCGTTGTCGGTTTTAGCTGTCAGGAGAATGATTGGGATATGACTGCACAGAATATTCTTCCTCACTTCCTGCGTGAAGAATATTCCATCCATCACAGGCATCATCACATCGCTGATGATGAGGTCTACCGTTTTGTTTTTCAAACATTCGAGGCCTTCTTTCCCATGTTTGGCCGGCAGGATGGCGTATTCGTTTTTAAACGTTTGATACAAAAAGTCGCCCATTTCGCTATTGTCCTCTACAATCAGTAAAATGGGATGATGCGGAGTGTCTTCCTCGTCTTTCTCAACGGAGGCGACCGATTGTAATAGCGACTCCCCGGGCGGCGGAACGGCTTCCTTTACCGCACGGTCGAGTTGATTGGCGGCACATTCTTCCGCTGTGGCGGGAGTGACGGGGAGCGTTACTACGAAAACGGAGCCTTTTCCCAAATCGCTGACTACTTCCACCATGCCATGATGGGCGTCTACCAAGAGCTTGACCAACGACAAACCAATGCCCGTCCCGCCAGGATTATTGTCGGCAATCTGATAAAAAGGGGCGAATATCTTCTTTTGTTCTTCTTCCGGTATGCCGCATCCGTCGTCGGCAACTTCTATATACAGATGATGATTCTCGATACGGCTTGATAATGTCAGCGTATTGCGTGCGTATTTGAGGGCGTTGGAGAGCAGATTACTGACAATTTTGGTGAGCGCTTCGACATCCACCGAGGCTTTCATGAAGCGGTCGGCGATATTCAACTCAAAGCCGATGCCGTTTTGTTCCACTAAGGGTTTAAAGCGAAGATACATACTGTAAAGCAATTCGTACATGTTGACACACACCAGATGAATCGTGAATGCCCCTTGCTCTGCCTTTTGGAAGTCGAGCAATTGATTCACCAACGTATTCAGGCGTCTACTGTTCCTTTCGATGACGTTGAGGTCGCTCCGGAGGGTTTCCGGCAGGGAGTGGCTGTTCTCCGTGATTTTTTCCAGAGGGCCTATGATGAGAGATAGCGGAGTGCGTATTTCGTGTGCGATGAAAGTAAAGAATTTCATTCGGGCCTGATGTATTTCTTTTTCCTTTTCCACGTGCAGTTGTTGCATTTTCCGTTGATGTTTGCGTTCGATTCGCTTTCGGTTTTTGTACAGGAGCAATCCGGTTGTGCCCAAGGCTAACGACAGGTAGAAGATATACGCCCAGAGACTGCGCCATATGGGAGGTTTTACTACGATAACCAACGAAGCTCCTTTGGTGTTCCATACGTCGTCGTCGTTCGAGGCGATTACTCGGAAGAGATAACGACCGGCGGGTAAGTTCGTGTAAGTAGCTTTCCGCTGATTGTTTACTTTATTCCAATCCTTGTCGAAACCTTCCAGGCGGTACATGTACTGATTCTTGGAAGGCATACTGTAACTGAGGGAGGCAAATTCCAGGCTGAACATATTTTGCTTGTAAGAAAGAACGATTGTTTCGGTGTATTCGATGGAACGTTGCAGCACGCCGCAGGCGCTGACGGATTCGTTCTTGTTGAACAGTTGCAGATTCGTAATGTAAACGGGGGGGACGTAGCGGTTTTGGGAGATCGAGCGCGGGGTGATTACATTGAAGCCGTTCACGCTTCCGATGTACATCTTCCCGGAGGAGGCTTGCAGTGCGGCGGAAGGCATGAACTGATTGCTTTGCAGGCCGTCGCTTTGCGTCAGGATGCGCCGGGAGTGGTCTTCGGGCTGATAGCGTACCAGGCCGTTGGCGGTTGTCAGCCAAAGGTAGCCGTTGTCTTCCATGATGCTGCATATATAGGACGAAGGGGTATTCAGGGGCATACGAACGAAGTTTCCTGTTGCCTCGTCGTAGGCACACAGTCCCCGGTCCGTACCGATCCAGAGGCGATTGTTCTTATCCGGGTACAGGCAATTCACTTCGTTGCTGGGGATGGAGGTTTCGGTATCTTCCCGGTGCAGGAAATGCGTCCACTGACGGGTGTCGGGTGCGTAGCGGTACAGGCCGCCGCCTTTGGTGGCAAACCACAGGGTCCCTTGGGTATCGCCGGCTATATCCACGGTGGTGTATCCTGTGTGTTTGATACGGAGAAAGCGGTCGTGTTCGCGGTCGTAGCACAGAAGTCCGAGCATGGTTCCAATCCACAGGCATCCGTTGCCGTCTTTGTATATGGAATACACGCTGCTGTTGTCCAGGGAATATTCGTCGTTGGCTGCATGGTCGTAGTATTTGAAGCGCATGGTTTTCAGGTCGAGGCGGTTCAGGCCTCCGGTGTAGGTGCCTATCCAGAGTTGGTTGTTTTCCATGTAGAGTGCGTGGATGTTGTGATAGGACAGGCCTTGGGTAGCTTCGGCGGGCAGGTAGTTGGTAAACTGTTTGGTTGTGGTATTGAAATGGCTCAGCCCGCCGTCGTCGGAGCCTATCCAGATATTTCCGTCCGGGTCTTCGCAGAAACAACTGATGATATTCCCCCGGACGGAGTTGGCATGGGGGGAATGCATATATCCTTCGATCTCGCCTTTTCGGGGGGGCGAATAATTGACGCCGCCGTAGTAAGTGCCTATCCACAGGCCGCCTTCCCGGTCGCGGTATATGGGGTAGATGAATTTGTCCGACAAGCCTCCGCTGCGTTCCGTGAGGGTATATGCTCCGCTGCGGACGTCCAGGCTGTGGAGGCCGTCGTCGGAGCCTACGAAGAGGCGTGCGTTGTCCTCGGCGAGCAGGGAGTGGATATGATTGGCTCCGGCTCCGGCCTCGGGAACGAGGAAACGCCGGAGGGCGCCTGTCGGCTTATGCAGGCGATACAGTCCGTCCTGGAAGGAACCCAGCCAGAGGAAGCCGTCCATCTCGGCCATGGCATACACGGGGAAGTTCAAGCTTCCGGCCTCGGACAGGCAGGGAAGGAAACGCGCCGATCCGGGTGCGAGACAGTGCAGGGGAATTCCTTTTTTCCGCGACGAGGCCCATACCGTCCCGTCTTTTTCGACGTAGAGGAAGCAAATTTGATTATCCGGCAGCGCGTAGTTTTCCTCGGCGGCTTCCACGCAATAGTGCAGCAGGCTGTGCGTATGGGTTTGATAGGAGAACACCCCTTGCGCGAGGGAGGCGATCCAGATATTCCCGTGCGAGTCGCCGGACAGGGCCGTGATATGGGAGTTAATTTCCACCCCCTCCCGGCTACGGAGGTCCAGCCGGCGGAAGCGTTCCTCTTCCGGGAGGTAGAGGTAGACGCCGGCGGCCGTACCTATCCAGAGTTTTCCGGTGTGGTCTTCGTAGAGGGAGTAGATGTAGTTGCATCCCAGGGTGGCGGAATCTCCGGCTTGGATCGGATAGGTTTTGAAGGTGGCGCCGTCGAAGCGTTGCAGTCCGTTGTCGCCGCCGATCCAGAGGAATCCCTTACCGTCGGCGGCGATGGCGTTCACCGTATTGGAGGCTAATCCGTTGGAGACGTTGTAATGCGTGAAGCGGAACGTATCCGGCGCGGCCGCAACGGGGGTAAGGGAGACGACCAGGAGCAGGCAGGCTATGCGGCCGATCATTCTTCCGACCATTCGGGGGGATCCTGTTGGAGGAGATGTTTTACAAAGAAGTCGTGCAGGCGATGCATTTCAAATTTCCCGGCCAGGCTGTGCCCTTTGGCGGGGAGGTAGAGTTGCTCGAAGTTTTTCCCTGCCCGGATCAGTGCATGAACGACCTGGAGGGTGGAGGCCGGGTCTACGTTTTCGTCGAGTTCTCCGTTTACCAGCAGGAGTTTTCCTTTCAGCAGGGCGGCGTTGTCCACGTTGGACGAGGCGCTGTAGGCTTCGTCTACCGGATATCCCATCCATTGTTCGTTCCACCATATTTTGTCCATACGGTTGTCGTGGCATCCGCAGAAGGCCACCGCCACTTTGTAGAAGTCGTTGTGAAAAAGGAGGGCTGCCATGGCGTTTTGTCCTCCGGCGGACCAACCATAGATGCCTACGTTACGGATGTCCATCGAGGGGTATTTTTCCGCTGCGGCCCGGATCCACTGTTTGCGATCGGGGAAGCCGGCGTCTTTCAGGTTTTTCCAGCATACGTCGTGGAAGGCCTTGGAACGGTTGGCGGTGCCCATCCCGTCGATGGAGACAACGATGAAACCCAGGTCAACCAGGCGCGAGACGAGATGGTGTGCCGGTTTGAAATCTTTGTCGACATGCGCATCGTGCGGGCCGGCGTAGATAAATTCGATCACGGGATAGGACTTGGACGCATCGAAGTGGGAGGGGCGATGGATATTCCCCCAGATGTCTGTGTGTCCGTCGCGTCCTTTGGCATGGAATACTTCCGGCATCCGCCAGCCCTCGTTGTCCTCCAGGTCGCTCACGTCGCAGCGTTCCACTACGGCCACCGGGTCGCCTTCCGGCATACGCTTCACCTGGCTCACGGGCGGCAGGTCGGGGCGTGAGTAGACGTCGACGAAGTATCGGCGATTCTTCGAGGGGGTTACTTTGTGATTGGCATTTTCGGGCGTCAGGTCCCGGAATCCTTTTCCGTCGAGGCCGATGCGGCAGTAATGGCGGTTGTAGGGGTCTTCTCCGGGATGCAGGCCCGAGGCGTAGAAATAGATCACGCCTTCGGATTCATCCACATGCTCTACGTTGCGCACGACCCATTCGCCGCGGGTTATTTGGCGTTTTACGTTGCCGGTTTTCCCGTCCATGAGGTAGAGGTGCCTCCAGCCGTCGCGTTCGGAGATCCACAGCATTTCCTTTCCGTCTTCCAGGTCGTGGCGGTAGAGGTTATTGTAGTAGATAAAGGTAGGGGATTGTTCGTCGACCAGGTGTCGGATGAGGCCGGTGGCGGCGTCCGCTTCGGCTACGATGTAGCGCTGGTGTCCTCGCTGGTTAAACTCGAAGGTGAACGCCCGGCTGTCTTTCCGCCATTCCGTAAGGCGCAGGCTGAATTGCCGGGCATAAAGTTCGGTATCGCCCAAGGGGATGGCCCGGAGGGTTTCCCGGTCGAAGAGGGCGGGGAGGGCAACGTCCAGCGGGTCGCCCGGTTTCACGTAGTCGCGCCAATGCAGAAGGGGTTGCCGGCGGTTGGACGGGGAGGATTCCAAAAGGGGGATTTGCCGTTCGGCCGCGTCACGGATGCGCAGCGTGACCAGCTTGCGCGAATCGGGCGACCAACGAATGCGCGCACTGTAATAATGTTGTTCCGTCCCGTCCACGGAGAGGGCTACGGCCCCGGAGGCATCGCCCAGGGGACGGACATAGAGGTTGTAATCCTGCACGTAGGCTTCCCAGCGGTTGTCGGGCGAGGGGATTTTGGCGGTATCCCGGTGACTGGGGCGTGGCGCGGGGGGCGTGGGCGTGGGGGGTTCTTCCCGGAGGGGGATCGGCTGTTTGTGGCCGGTTGCGGCATCGACCCGGTAGGAGACTTTCCCGCCGCGTTCCTGGTTCGTATACCAAAACGTTGAGGAATCGCCTTCCCAGTGCGGGACGACGAACGAGGAATACACGCGCTCGGAGCGTTTCAAAAGGGTGTCGATCCGATCGTAATCGCCACGGGTTACCTGTGAGGACAGGAGGCCGGAGGAGGAACAGCACAAAAGGGCGGTAAGAAGAAGGACGGCATGTGTTTTCATGGGTAGGTGGATTTTAATTTTGCCCAAAAGTAGCAACTTTTTTTATTCTACCTTTGTCGGAAATCATTTCGGAGAAACAAAATATGGACACTTCACCCACGAACACGACCCATCCGGCTGCCAGGGGATGGGCTTTATTCCCCTTGGCGGTCTTTTTCGGCCTTTACCTTGCGACGTTTCTGTGCACGGGGGATCTTTCGGGAATGCCTGTTTCGGTTGCTTTTTTGTTGACGACGGCGGTTGCCTTGGTTTTTTGCCGGGGTTCGATTTCGCTTCGTTTGGGCGTCTTTTGCCGGGGCGCGGGCAACGAGACGGCCCTGTATATGGTCGTTATTTTCATTCTTGCCGGGGCGTTTGCCGGCTGTGCCGGGGCCATGGGGGCGATTGACGCCACCGTGGGATTGCTTCTGGGGTGTTTTCCCCCGCGGATGATTCCGGCCGCTCTTTTCCTTGCCGCCTGCCTGGTTTCCATGACCATGGGCACTTCCTGCGGGACCATTGCGGCTTTGATGCCCATTGGGGCGGGTTTGTCTCCGGCCACGGGCATGTCCCCGGCGGCCATGGCGGGGATTGTAGTGGGGGGCGCGATGTTTGGCGACAACCTCTCGTTCATCTCCGACACCACGATTGTGGTCACACGGGGCTTGGGGGTGCGGATGCGCGACAAATTCCTTGTCAACCTACGCCTGGTGCTCCCGGCGGCCGTTGCGGCCACGGGTCTTTACCTGTGGATGGGTTGGGGGCTAAGTCCGGCCTCGGCCCCGGCCCCGGGCGAGGTCGAGTGGGTCCGAACCCTGCCGTGCGCGGGGGTGTTGCTGGCGGCGCTTTGCGGGCTGAACGTGGTTTTGGCCCTGGCCGGGGGCGTGGCGCTTTGCGGCCTGGTGGGTTTGTCTTCGGGGAGTTTCTCGGTATGGGATTGGGCCCTGGCCACGCATGGGGGCATTGTCGGGGGGATGGGCGAGTTGATCATCGTGAGCCTGATGGCCGCCGGACTCTTTCGCCTGATCGAGGAAAACGGGGGGATCCAGTGGCTGAAGTACCGCCTGATGCGGGGCGTACGCACCCGGCGAAAGGCCGAGGGGAGCCTGGCCGCGCTCACCCTGTTAGCCAACCTTTCTACGGCCAACAACACCATCGCCTTGATCCTCACGACTCCCATAGCCCGCAACATCGTAAGGGAATACGGGATTGACCCCCGCCGTGCGGCCGGCCTCCTGGATACCTTTTCGTGCTTTGCCCAGGGGATGCTGCCCTACGGCGCACAGTTGCTGATTGCTTCGGGTCTGGCCGGGGGCATTGCCCCGGTGGCGATTCTCCCGCATTTGCATTATCCTTTCCTGATTGGGATTTCCTCCCTGGTGGCGATTTGGCTGCGCTACCCCCGCCGTTACGCCGGGCGGCCTTAGCGGGGAGTTGCTCACCGCTGCCGGGGGCCGAACAGGCCTGCCAGGAGATCCTGACGCCCCAGGCGCCGCAGGGAGCTGAGGAGATCGGGGCGAAATTCCTTCCGATACCAAAAGAAGTATTTGTTTTGCGCCTGTTTCTCCTCCGGGGTGCGGGCCGAGGGGATTTTTTCCAGGGTATAGGGGTGATAGCCGGTGTAATAGATTTCCGTAGCCAGGGTCATGGGGGTTGGGGTGAAGTCCTGGACCTGTTCCGGGCGGAAGTCGAGGCGTTTGGTTTCCACGGCCAGCTCGGCCATGTCCTCTTCGGTGCATCCGGGGTGGGAGGAGATAAAGTAGGGAATCAGCTGCCGGTCCAGGCCGGCCTTGCGGCAGAGGCGATGGAAGAGTTCACGAAAACGAAGGAAAAGGGCGAAGGGGGGTTTGCGCATCAGCTCCAGCACACGGGGCGAGGTATGCTCCGGGGCCACTTTCAGCCGCCCCGAGAGGTGACGCTCCACCAGCTCGCGGGTATATTCCGCCGCTGCGCGTTGCCAGGCCTCCTGCCTATGGGCATGTAGCAACAAATCGTAGCGCAGGCCACTGCCGATGAACGATTTCCGAATCCCCGGCATCCGGTCTGCGGCGCGGTAAATTTCCAGCAGCGGCCCGTGGTCGGTCGAGAGGTTGGGGCAAACCGCGGGAAAGATACAGGACGGTTTCCGGCAGGAGCGGCACAACCCCCGGTCGCACCCCCCCATACGGTACATATTGGCCGAAGGGCCGCCCAGGTCGCTCAGGTAGCCCTTGAAATCCGGCATCTTCCCAATGCGCTCCACCTCCGCCAGAATGGAGGCCGCACTGCGCGAAACCACAAACTTCCCCTGGTGGGCCGAGATGGTGCAGAAGGCGCAGCCGCCGAAGCATCCGCGATGGATGTTCACCGAGAAGCGGATCATCTCATAGGCCGGAATCCGCTTCCCGCGGTATTTCGGGTGGGGCATCCGCGTATAGGGCAGGTCGAACGAAGCGTCGAGTTCCCCTTGCGTCATGGGGGGAAAGGGGGGATTCACCACCACGGCCTCCCGCCCCACGCCCTGGATGAGGCGCAGGGCGCGGAGGCTATTGGATTCTTCTTCGATCCGCCGGAAGTTCTGCGCCTGTTTTTTCTTATCCCCCAGACATTCCTCGTGCGAAAAAAGACGGACGTCTTCCCGCCCGGATTCCCGGCCCCGCACCGGGGGCAGGCTGCAAACTTCTTCTTCGGGAACCAAAAAGGCCGTCTGGCGGAGATCCCGTATCCGGGTCAGCTCCTCCCCGGAGCGCAGGCGGGCGACGAGTTCCTTCAGGGGTTGCTCGCCCATGCCGTAGATCAGCATATCGGCCCGGCTGTCCACCAGGATCCCCGGCCGCAGGGCATCCTCCCAATAATCGTAATGCGTCAGCCGCCGCATCGAGGCCTCGATGCCCCCCAGCACCACGGGGACCTCCGGGTAGAGCGTCTTGAGGATCCGGGTGTAGACAATGCTGGGGTAATCGGGCCGCATCCCCGGCCGCGCCTCGGGCGAATAGGCGTCCTCGCTGCGCAAACGTTTCCGCGCCGTGTAACGGTTCACCATCGAGTCCATGGCCCCGGCCGAGACGCCGAAAAACATCCGGGGACGACCCAGCTTGCGGAAATCCCGGTAATCCCCCCGCCAGTCGGGCTGCGCAACCAGGGCCGTACGCACCCCCTCGGCCTCCAGCACCCGCCCGATGACGGCCGCGCCGAAGGAAGGATGATCCACGTAAGCGTCCCCGGTGAACAGGATCACATCCACCTCCTCCCAACCCCTGGCCTCCAGGTCCCTAAGCGTAATGGGCAACCAATCTTTTCGCGTCTTCATGCCCGCAAAGGTAAGGGGAATATCCCGTAAATCCGCCCCCCGGGCCGCACCGGGGCAAGCCCACCGGCCTTTTCCGAGCCTCCTGCCACCCTTGGGGCAAGCCTCCCGGAGTTTTCCGAGCCTCCTGCCACCCTTGGGGCAAGGCCCCCGGAGTTTTCCCCCGACCTTGCCCCAGGAGTGGCAAGGCTCCCGGAGTTTTCCGCGGGGCTTGCCCAGTCGGGGGAAAGGCTCCCGGAGTTTTCCGGCAACCCTGCCACCCTTGGGGCAAGCTTCCCGGAGTTTTCCCCCGACCTTGCCCAGTCGGGGGAAAGCTTCCCGGAGTTTTCCGGCGGCCTTGCCACCCGGGTGGTTGGAGCGATTTTTTTTCCTATGTTTGTAACCACAAGGGGGGCCTCTCCCCCTTCATTATAAATTATACACAACAGCAAAATGGAAAACTCACGACGATCCTTTATCAAAAAAGTCACCGCCGCCGGTATCGGCAGCGCCGGCCTCGCCCTTGGCGCCCGGGGCGCAAACCAAACGCAACAAACCCCCAAGGCCCCTTCCCCCCGGGGAAAAACAGCCGGGAAACAGGACGGCTTCCTGCGCTTCGGATTCATCGGCACCGGATCCCGATGCCGGGAGCATATCAGCAACGTACTCGCCATCGAAGGGAATAAAATCGTTGCAATCTGCGACATACAAGCCCCCGCCCTGGAAGGAACCCTCCGGCACATCGCCGGGTTCAATCACCCCGCACCCCAAACCTATACGGGAGACGACCGGGCCTTTGAACGCATGCTCGAAGATCATACGTTCGACTGCGTGATCATTGCCAGCCCCTGGGAATGGCATGTGCCCATGGCCGTGGCCGCCATGCGGGCCGGCGTAGCCTATGTCGGCGTGGAAGTATCGGCCGCCAATACGGTGGAGGAATGTTGGGACCTGGTCCATACGGCGGAAGCCACGGGGAGTCAGCTCCAAATCCTGGAAAACGTATGCTACCGGCGCGACTGCATGGCCGCACTCACCCTGGTGAGAGAGGGCGTCTTCGGCGAACTGCTTCATGCCGGATGCGGTTATCAACACGACCTCCGCGATGTGAAGTTCAACGACGGGGTGCATTACAACTACCGCAAAGGCGGAGACCTGAAAATGGGCCCGGAAGCCTTCTCCGAAGCCCAATGGCGTACACAACACTCGGTAACGCGCAACGGCGACGTCTATCCCACCCACGGCCTCGGACCCGTAGCGCAGTGCCTGGACATCAACCGCGGAAACCGTTTCCTCACGCTCGTCTCCATGGCCACCCAGAGCCGGGGACTGCATAAGTTTATCTTAGACAACGGCGGAAGGGATCATCCCCTGGCCAAGGTGCGCTTCAACCTGGGCGATATCGTAACTACCCTCATCCGGTGCGCCAACGGACAAACCGTCGTGGTCACGCACGACACCAACTCCCCGCGCCCCTACTCCCTGGGATTCCGCATCCAGGGCACGCAAGGACTGTGGATGAACGACGGGAACCATGTCTACGTGGAAGGCGTCTCCACCCCCCACCGCTGGGACGAAGCCGATGGATGGTTCAAGAAATACGACCACCCGCTCTGGGCAAACCTCGACGAAAAAGCCCGGCAAGCCGGACACGGGGGAATGGACTACATCATGATGTACGACTTCATCCAAGCCATTCGCAACCGACAACCCGCACCCATGGACTGCTACGACGCCGCAACCTGGAGCGCCGTATCGGGCCTGTCGGAAATGTCCGTCGCACGCGGCGGCGCACCGGTGGACTTCCCGGACTTTACCCGCGGACAGTGGATCCGCCGCGCAGTCAGGAAAAAAGATACAGACTGAAACCCATGGCCGCCATACCGGACACCAAACCGGCAACCGACCAATGATGCTCCCCATACTTCTCGGCCGAAGGCAGAAGCTCGTCCAAAGAAATAAAGACCATGACGCCGGAAACGGCCGACAAAATCATCCCGTTCAAAAAAGGAGTCCAATAGGGCAGCAAAAAAAAGTAAGCCGTCAAGGCCCCGACCGGTTCGGCCAGGCCGGAAAGAAAAGAATAAACAAACGCCTTGGCACGACTGCCCGTGGCATGGTAAATCGGCACCGATACGGCAATGCCCTCCGGAATGTTGTGAACGGCAATCGCCAGGGTGATCGGAAGACCCAGGCGCAAACTACCCAAAGCCGAAGTAAACACGGCAATCCCCTCCGGGAAATTATGCACGGCCAGAGACAGGGCAACCACAAAGCCCATACGATGCAAAGGATCCTTCCTTTGCATCTCCTCCAGGCCGTGCATCTCGTGCGGGTTGCCGGACTCGGGGACCAGGAAATCAATCAGCATAATCAACCCCATCCCCCCAAGGAAAGAAAACAAACCATACAAACTGCCCCGGCGTTCGCCCAGGGCCTCCGACAAAGCCTCCCCGGCCGAAGGAAGCATCTCCATGAAAGCGATGTAAATCATCACCCCGGCCGAAAGACCCAGGGAGAAACAAAGGAATTTCCGGTTCGTGCGACCGGCCACCAAAGCAATCAAACTCCCAATGCCGGTGGAAAGTCCCGCCGCCAGGGTGAACAAAAAGGCCGTGAAAAAAGTCGATGTATCCATAAATGATCTGCGCTGTTAGTAAAAAACCTTCCCCCAATATACCGCCGGGGGAGGGGTTGCAAACAAAAACAAAAAAAATGCCGACAGCAAATTCCGGGGGGGATTTTTATATAAAATCCTTGCAACAGTCTCAAAAGCTACGTTATCTTTGCGGTTGCTTACTAATTTTTTAAAATTTATACTCATCTTCTAAAATGAAACCGACAAATTTAAAAGGACAAGTAGGAAAAAGATACCTGCTCTCCGATTTCAACATCGCATTTCAACTGCGGCAAGAAAAGAAAGACAAAACCCTTCAGCTGAAAGACCGGCATCTGAATCATATCCTCTTCCTGCTGGAAGGGGAAATGAATATCTCCTATTACGAATTCCGTAACCATTTGTGCCGGGCCGGCGAAATGATCTTTATCCCCCAGGATTCCATCGCCGTGGCCGAAGCCTATACGGAAATCAACTACCTCCTGCTGAGCTTTAATAACCAAATCATCCTGCACGAAGATCTCGGATGGAATGAACTGAAAGACCATAGCGGCGACCGCGACGTCTTTCACAAACTGGATATTCGCCCGCCCCTGCAGGACGTGATCGACAGCATTTCCTTCTACCTGAAAAGCCATATCGCCTGTCCACACCTGGACGAAGTGAAAGAAAAAGAAATCTTCCTCATGCTCAAAGTGTTCTACACAAAGCCGGAAGTGGCGCGCTTTCTCAAGCCCCTGCTCCGGCAAGACATGGACTTCAAAGCCTACGTGATCAAACATTACGCGAACACCAAAAACGTAGAGGAACTGTCCAAACTCTGTAACCTCTCGGTCCGGGCTTTCACCCGAAAGTTCAAAACCCATTTCGGCGATTCCCCCTACCGCTGGATCCTTCGCCAAAAAGCAAACCAGATAAAAATGCTGCTGGCCGATAAAAAAATAACCCTGCAAGCCATTATCAAAGAATACGGCTTCAGCTCCCCGGCGCATTTTACAACCTATTGCAAAAAACAGTTCGGAATCACTCCCTCCGCCTACCGCAACACCTTGAACGGCCGACAGGATACCCTCGCCCCCGACAGAAGCGTCCCCCCCCAACCCTAAATGCAACGGGGGACGAATACCCGCCCCCCGCATCTCAATCCTTCCCCTTCGAATCACAGCAGCAAACTGCGCGCCTGCCGGTCCGGATCGTCCCGCACCCGGCAAACATCGTCCAGGATCATCGTCTCACCCCGCTCCACCGTAAACCGCGGCCAGGGAGGAAGTTCCCCCCCGTTCGGGTCGCCGTTGCGGGCAAACGCAAGCAAAGCATCCGCCATCCGGCGCGATAACCGACGCGCACGAGCGCCGCCGCCACTGTGGGACACCATCAAATCCGTATTGAGAAACCAAAAGCAGATGTCAAGGCAATGGAAAGCACGCATCCGCCCGTCAAATAACGGCGGACACCACCCAAACCAGGCCATCCATACCGGCGAAGCCTGCCGGGACTTGGCCGTAGCCGCATTCACCACAGCCAAACGGTTGGAGTTGATCAATGCCAGGATTTCTACCGGTCGGGCGTCGGGGAAGTTGTTCGCATAAGCCCTCACAATGGCCTCCTCCCTGCCCGGATACCGGGAAGCTATACGTTCCATAACTTCCGGTAACGTAATGGCCTCCACCGCCGCATCCGTCCGGCTGGGTGACTGCTCATGGAACGTGGAGCAAAACAACAGCGGGATGTCCGGAGAATCCGCTAACGGCGATTCAAAAAAAGTCCCCTCCGGCACATAGATCCCGTCGGCAACCGGCGCAAATCCCCCGCGGCGCAACCCCCCGTCACCCTCCGCATCGCGCATCTTTGCGGCAGCCCGCTCAGCCAAATCCAGATACTCCCCCCAGGGAAGCTCCTGCAAAGCGTCCGCCGCCTGAGGCTCCAGGCGCGCCTCCCTCAAAATATACCCGCCCAATCGCCTCGCATAGTCCTTACCGGTTCCCGTAAGGGCCGAGCCGCTTAGCGCCACACCCTTATGCACAAGCCCCCTGGCCTGTGGACAAGCCGCCAGAAGGCAAACCTTTCCTCCCCCCCCGGATTGCCCGATGAGGGTCACATTGCCCGGATCGCCCCCGAAATTTGCAATGTTGTCGTGTATCCACTGTAAAGCCGCCACCATATCCAGCAAACCCGCGTTGCCGGAGGCTTCGTATTTCCCCCCCGCCACCGAAAGGTCGCTGAAGCCAAACACCCCCAAACGGTGATTGACGGAACAAAACACCACCTCGCCGTAACGCGCAATGTTTTCGCCATGATACCCGTCCTGCTCCATGGCGTTGCCACGGGTATAACCTCCCCCATGAAGCCACAGGAGAACCGGGCGCTTCTTCCCGTCGGCCAGCCCCCCGGTCCAGAGGTTGAGGGTAAGGCAGTTTTCGCTCACTTCGTCGTAGTTCCAATGGTCGATGAATGCGCCGTAACTGGTCGAAGAACGATCGTATATGCGTTGCGGCGAAGAATTACCATAAAAAACAGCCGGACGCACGCCTTCCCACGAAGCAGGTTTGACCGGCGGCATGAAACGATTCCTGCCCGACGTATCGGCTCCGTAAGGAATACCCAGGAAGGTGTAAACCCCCCGCATAATAAAGCCTTTGACCTTTCCGCTCTCGGTAGAAGCTACCGCAATGTTTTCCCCGATCTGCAAAACCGGCCCGTCGTCTTCGGCAAACGCCGACTTCCCGCCGGAAATACTACATGCCCCCAACGGCAATAACGAACCGGCGCCCGCTGCGGCAGTAGCTGAACCCAGCCCCTTGAGGAAATCGCGCCTGTTGAATGATTGAATAAATTTTGTCATGATACGTTCCTATTATTATATTGAAAACACTCGGTAGGAATGAGGCATAAGCGTTACACGGAACACCGTGTTCTTGTCGTCCGGACGAAAACGGCGGAGATACATTCCCGCCTCGGCAGACTCCGGCTGTTCGGCAATCACAGCCCCGGTCAATACGTCCGTGATCCGCTCAATACCCTCGCGGGTGTGAACCCGAATCGTCACCGGTTCGTCAAGAAATGATTCCACAATAAATGTCCCGTTGTCGTAAAGAAAAAGCCCAACCCCGGCAGGCGCATCTATGCGCAAATCCAAACCCTTGCTCAAAATCTGACGAAAAACATTGAGAACACCCACAGGCAAATCATACAAATTGCCGAAATCTTCGGGTATGGTGAGTACATACAAATTACCCCGTGAGTAAGAAGCACGAAGCGCCATCGGATAACCACTTACCCCCTTTGTCAAAGGCCGCCCGGCACTGATCAGTTCCCATGCGTCGTTTGTCTGGTACTGAACCTGGGGGATAAGCAGGTCCTTGCCGATCTTCCCTGCAAGGCCAAAATCATTCACCAGCGCCTTTTTCGTGGCACGCAATTCGGCTACTTCGGCTATCCGGTCGGGAATGGCCGACAACAAACCGCTGGTGATGACAACATCATTCCCCTTGGTCAACTGTTCCTTGACCTTGGTCATAATATCGGGATCGTACTTAGCCTGTTCCGTGAGCAGGACCACCTTCTCCCCAACAGGGAACCGATCATACATGTCCATCGGCAAACCTATCATGCCGAAATAATTCTGAAGGAAATCGTCGCCCAAAGCATGAGCCGGTTTATAGGACTTGATACCGACAGGTTTGCCGAGTTTATGGATGAACCGGTCTATGGTCTCAAACGTATAACCCGCCGCCCGTGCAAGGGTTGTCGGAATTACGGTTTGCCCGTTCAGATTCACGGGTTTTGTCATCTCGTCGTAATCAAAACTTGTAGCCTGACCCTGCCAGGGAGTACGGTGCGCGTCCGGTCTTAAAGAAACACCAATCAACTGATTGTAGGCAAACAACGCTATTTCGGGAGCCTTGGCAAAAATGGTGAGCCAGAGCTGTTCGGCGTACCGATCCAAACCCATATTCGAGCCTCCGCTGTCTACCCATCCCCCGTAATTATGTCCCGGCCGCAAGTTATCCAGGTAACGAATGATATTATAACTCAAATAATTCTGTAAATGCTGGTCGGACGACGGATCGCGCGTTTCGGTCCCGCTCCATACCCCGTCGAATATCTGAGGGCCGTTTTTCAAATCGAAACCAAGCCCCTGGAAATGATCGTACCAATTCGGGTATTTGATGATCACCTTTACTTTGGGATTCACCTTCTTTGCCGGCTTTATGACTAAGTCGATCCCGGCCTCCGTCATCAGTTCGGTGCGGTACTGCGTCCAGCTTTTGTTGCCTTTGGCTTTGATTTCCATATCGGATTTGCAACTTGTAAAGAAGAAATCGTCCAGAATAAAGTCGTCGAAATGCTTCGCCGTATGTTCCGCTATCTCCCGTACAATCTTGCGGTGTTCGGGATTCGAATAGCAAAACGTTTCAAAACTATTGGCTTCATTGATGGTATAGGTGATACCCCCACCCACTTCAATACCCCTGTCGAGAAAATACTTTTTGGCTTGTTCCAGCGTGGCATCCGCAACGATCAGGAGGTCTCGATGCGTTTCCAGATAGATCTTATCCACTTTCACCTGGTTGGAAATAATCGTCCAGGTAGAATCCAGCCAATGCAGGTCCTTCATTTTTTCCACCTCGTATGCACGGGTATAAACAGAGACCTTGAAACCGTTATAATGAGCGGAAAAGGCTGTTGCACCCATTAGCCAAAAAGCAAAAACACAGAATAAACGTTTCATGATATGCGAATTTAAGTTTATGAATGAATATTTTTTGATTCGGATAATAATTGCCGAGCCGCCAGGACAAGAAACATATAGTGAGAAGAACCGCCTCCTAATACATATTCTACCTGCTGCCAGAGAAACGGAAATTCAAGCAACTCCGGAAAGTCCGGACGAATCAGCGCCGTTCCCGAAATTACACCTCCGGGAATATACGACCAGTCTGCGCGATTCAGCCCATAACCCACCGTGGCCGATTTGCTGCCAACACCCGAAGCAAAAGAAGCCGTATTGGAACCGGGATGACAGCCAAGGACGAAATTCAGGGCATTATAAACCATATCCGGAGCAAAGATGTCCGGATAGGCCGTATGCAGAAAATAATAACGGTATCCCAAATCCTGAATATCCCATCCGGCGCCCCAAATACGGGGACGATAGGGAATACCGTAGGGCGTTTCGGCCGCTTGCTTCTCCAACTGCTCGCGCAATCCCGGCAAGGCCTCACGGATAGCTTGGGAGAATTTGCTGTCTTTCATCGCCTTCTCGGCGCGAGCTACAAACCAGCCCACACGGGAGATGTTCTGCACAACAAAGTCTGTTTCCGCCAAAAGATAGTCTTTATATGCCTTGTCGCCCGTGGCAAGGAACAATTCGGCAGCGGCATGTATTTTAGCCGATTGGGAAAAATTATCCGTCACTTCCGTCACCCTGTATATTTCGCGGGCGGCATCCAGCGCTTGAACACTCAAGGTGTCGTTAAACCCTTTCAATGTCCGGGAAGCGGCAGCCAATTCGGCGGCGGCAGTCAGTTCGCGGTTGGGATTATTTTCGGTGAACACCCAGCGATCGTCCTCGTTACCGATAATACCGTCGGTCATTGCTCCGGCATCGCCCAAGAGCACATATTGCCGCAAATCGTTGCAGATAATCCCCCGATACAAGCGTCCCAATGCACGGTAGGCACCAACCACCGACAAAACGCCGTTCTCTATCTGTTGCAGAATATCCGCTTTACCGTCGGGCTGATGAATTTCCGTTACCCGCTTGATCTGGTCAATAGATGTAGCATCATACCCTAGCTGAAAAGCTTCGTAGGCCAATGCCAGAATATAGCTTTCTCCTGCCTGCGATTCGACGCGCAGGTCAAAGTCACCGGCATCGTGCCATCCGCCGATATGGATACCCGGCACCACATCGCCCGGCATGTATTGGGTTAATGTGGAGGGGCCTTGTACGTATCCGTCGATATGATTGCAGTTGACAGGCGCCATCCGGGCGTCATCCTCATGACAGAGGTCGTGCCACACCCGATATTTTTCATTCACCCGCATATGACACATCTGTACCGGAAGGAAATACTCCAGAACCGGTTGCCAGGCTCCACGCTCGTAGACATCTCCGGCAATGCGGAAAACGGAAGAAACGCTACTACCGTAATGTACCTGATACAAACCCTCTTCCCTGACGTCCGAGAAATCGAATTTCAAATAATTGTAGCGAAGGAATTGCCCCCACTCCTGTCCGGGGGCCATATTAACCAGGGTTTCTCCTTCTTCCGTAATCTTATATAAAGCTGGCTTTTCGCGTTTAGAATCCCGCTTATCAAGTTCAACAATCGCTATTTTGGGTTGATTGGGATGATACCCCAACTGCGAAGTTTGAATAACGGCCGGATAGAACCAACCATTCACGACATTCGGCGTAATCACCCATCGGATAGCGCCCTGGGTCGCTCCGGCGGGGACGTCGCTACGCACGACAAACCAACCATTGTTGTGATTCATACGTCCGTCATACAATTTTAGTTCAGCTTCCTGAGACTCGATTGTGAACTTATTGTAAGGATCGTCCGGACGCACCGTGAAGCGTCGGCCTATGGCGTAGGGTTCGGCAATAATATCATCGGCAATAATCGGATTGTATGCCCGATTATGTCCCGACAAATGTCCGGCATCCGTTTGCGGAGTGGGGTTAAAATGCCCGCTATGCAGATAGTTGGCCGGTTGAGAGAAGGTCGGCCCATTGGGTTGTTGAGGGAAAATACCTTGTTTCTTATCCATAATCCAAGGCTTACCGAACAAAGCGCCGGGGAATAATTCAAGGTTAAATCCTACTTTGCCGACAAACTGTTCCGGAACCGGCCGGTCTAAATCCACCGTAACGACGACGGAGGTTGCTTCTCCTCTGACCGTCACCGTATAATTAAATTGAAAATCAGGATAAATCATTGGATTAAAACCTTTCAGATGCCGCGAGGAATCCGGAAAGCTCAGCCATGTAGTAATCGAATTCGCCGTTCCGTCCGAGACGCGATTGCGTTGAATCGGCACTGGTTGCCATTGTCCGGGAGTAGGTTCAAAGCGGATATCACCATTGGTTGCTACGCGGTTGCCATGCATAATGATACTCACACCGCTCTGGTGGCCTTCCGGATAAATATCATCAAAGGCCATCACATCGACCCCTTTGTTTTGCAAATAACCGGAGGATGTGTTAAGTTTAAATTCTTGTGCTTGTGCCGAAACATATCCACACAAAAGAGATAGGGTTAAAGATTGAATTAGTTTTCTCATATTATAATTCATTAGTAATTGAAATGGAAATGTTTAAAAAACAACACAAATATACCTTTATTTCGCAAGAAGCATACCTGCGTCTGTTCTTTTTCTTTTTTAGCAGACAGTCCTGGAAAATTATTTTGAATATTTGTTTGGTTCAAATAGAATATGTAGTTTTGCAGTCGGAAAAAAAATGCCCGGGTGGCGGAATTGGTAGACGCGCTCGTTTCAGGTGCGAGTGTTTTTGCGAACGTGCAGGTTCGAGTCCTGTTCCGGGCACACTCCTTACAAAGAACAATATGATTTTAATTACGCGCAGGTGGTGGAATTGGTAGACACGCTACTTTGAGGGGGTAGTGCCGGTTACGGTGTGTGAGTTCAAATCTCATCCTGCGTACGACGAAACGAAACAACCCGTTTAAAATCATTTGATTTTGGCGGGTTGTTTTTTGGGGCAGTGTATTTTGCATAACGATTTTGTCACTCCTTGCGGAAAACCCTACTTTTGTTGTATTAAATTGAAAAAGAATGAAATCTACCGTTCTGTACTTTGCACTTGTATTTGTTCTATTTCTTCGTTCAACAAACGACCCCCAGAATAAAATACATTCATATGAAAATTATATTAAGCAATATTGCGATCTGGCTATTCAACAGCAAAAGAAATATCATATTCCAGCCAGCATTACCTTAGCGCAAGGTCTTTTGGAGTCGGGCGCTGGACAAAGCGAACTGGCCAGGAAATCGAATAATCATTTCGGAATTAAATGTCATTCCGAATGGAAAGGAGAGAAAGTTTATTACAACGATGATTTTTCAAACGAATGTTTCCGTAAATACAAAAACGTAGAAAGCTCGTATGAAGATCATTCGGCTTTTCTTACCGGAAGAATCCGCTATGCAGATCTTTTCAAACTGGATATAAAAGATTATAAGGGATGGGCGAAAGGACTGCAAAAGGCAGGTTATGCTACCAATCCGGCCTACGCAAATACGCTCATTAAATTAATAGAAGATTATCAATTGTATCCGTACGATTCGGGAGGAAAGGCCATCAACAAAGAAAAGGAGGAAAAGATAATGACGAAAATAATACGAATCCTGCCTTCTTTCCGCAAATCCCCAACTCCATTCGTTATCAAACGTTCCGTATACGAAGAACATGGACTTCGCTATGTTTATGCCGAAAAAGATGACAACCTTGAACAATTGGCCGAAGATACCGGCTTAACAATAAATGATCTCAGAAAATACAACGAAGTGCCCGAAGATTTCCCGCTCCAGAAAGGAGATCTCATTTACCTCGAAAAAAAGAAAACAAAAGCAGATAAGCCCAATTACGACCATGTGGTACAAATCGGTGAATCCATGCACAGCATCTCACAGAAATACGGCATACAACTGAGAAGGTTGTATAAAATAAACAAGAAAAAGAACGATTACATACCAACCGAAGGCGATGTATTGAAGCTTAGATAAGAATTCCGGATTAACCCATGTATTCCTAACCCGACGGAGGGCGCGTCACAAAGGTCGTATCCCCCTGCCTTATACGGAACACCCACCTTTTCATAAATGGAGTCATTTTTTATCACGGATGTTAACGGTTAACGGTTCGTGGGGTTAACCTTTTTTTTTATTTTTCTTCCCCGATTCCTTGACAAGGGAACTATTTTTTAATTCCTTTCACCGAACGTTCGGTGAAGGGAATTATTTTTTTATTTTTCCCGTCGACTCCTCGGCAAGAGTTTATTTGAATCTATTGAACGCCGAGCAACTCGGGAAGAAATAATTTTGCTGCAGATTTCTTCCCACAGGGTTCGGCAAAAAAATTTTTTTTTGAGATCTTCCCAGCGAGGCGGGGACGAAATTTTTTTCGCGAAATTTCGCGGACAGGCCCCCCAACAACAGCCCGCCACAAAAAAAGCCACCCTCCCGAGGCAGGATGGCCGACAAAAACAACTGCCCGCCCTTGCAGGAAAGCAAAGACGGGCATAATACGCCCCCCCCAACGAACCGTTAACCGCTAATCGCTAACTAAAATAGATTGTATATGAATAATTTCATTTAAATTTGCGCTTATTAAATGATTAGAACGATGACAAACAAAGAAAAAATAGATGGATTGATCGCCGATATATCGGAATTGGAAGGATTGGTTGCCGGTATGCGCGACATGGAAATTTGCCCCTTGTCTTTTTTTAGCCAAACCTTTGATTTGGCCTATAAAATCATTCGAGACTTACATGTGCTGGAAGGTCTTCAGATTGATGTGTTTCAGAAACAGATGGAAGAATATCAACAAATTATTGAGGCAACCCTGCTGTTGCAGGAGACACATCTCGAATCGCCGGCGGAAAAGCCCACCTTTGAACCCGTTGCCGAAAAGTCGCCCGTTTCCTTAAACGAGGTACTGGAGAAAAAGAATCTGTCGGACTTCCGTAAAGCCTTCAGTTTGAACGACCGCTTTTATTTCCGCAGAGAATTGTTTGGCGATGACGAGGCAAAGATGAATAAGGTAATTTCCGACCTGAACAACATGCAATCCTACGAAGAGTCGATGAAATACTTGCACGACAAACAAAATTGGAACACAGAAAGCGCTCCGGTAGCCGATTTTTTCGCTTTGCTGGAAAAACGTTTCCGTTAGAGAACAGCGCCCTGTATGGCTAAGTTGATTGTCGTACCTACACCTGTGGGGAATCTGGAAGACATCACATTCCGGGCTGTCCGTGTGCTAAAGGAAGCCGACCTTATTTTAGCCGAAGATACCCGAACAACAACGATCCTGCTGAAACACTATGACATCCGGAACAAAATGCAGTCATATCATAAATTTAACGAACACCAAAGCGTGGTGCGGATTCTTGCCCATATACGGCAATCCAACTACGTTGCCCTGGTATCGGATGCCGGAACGCCCTCCATATCCGACCCCGGTTTCCTGCTCATACGCGAATGCGTGAAACAAGGCATAGCCGTGGAATGCTTGCCGGGAGCGACGGCATTTGTGCCGGCCTTGGTTGTATCGGGATTGCCTAACGATTCCTTTTGCTTTGAAGGATTCCTCCCGCAAAAAAAAGGCAGACAAACGCGGCTGAAAGAACTCGCAAGCGAAAAGCGAACCATGATCTTTTACGAATCTCCTCATCGTTTACTAAAAACACTGACACAATTAGCCGAATATTTTGGCGCCGACCGACAAGTCTCCATCTCACGTGAACTATCCAAGCAATACGAAGAAACCCTAAGGGGAACATTCGATGAAATGTCGGCGCATTTTGCGCAAAACAACCCAAGAGGCGAATTTGTTATTATTATAGAAGGACAAAACAAAAAGAAAACAGAGAAAAACATTTCTAAATTAAATTACATATGAAGAACGTATTATTGATTTGCATCAGCCTAAGTACCGTGCTGATATCTTGTGTGCAAAATTCCCCGGAGTACAAGCAAATGAAAGCCGAAAACGATTCGCTCAAACTGGAAAACGTAAGGTACGTTTCGGAAATCAACGACATGTTGTCTGTTCTGAACGATATTGAAGCGGATATACAATCGATCCGCGATGCTGAAAATTATCTCAATATCCAACAACAAGGTGGAGAACTGACGCCCAATGTCAAAGAACAGATCAAGTCCAATATGCAATTGATAGGAGAAACCCTGAAAAAGAACAGGGCACAACTCGGACAACTGGAAGAAAAACTGAAAAACAGTCAGTTCCAATCGGAGGCGCTGAAGAAAACCATCAACCGCCTGAGCTCGGAACTCGACCGGAAAACAACCATGATTGTAACCCTGCAAGAGGATTTGGCGAAAAAGGATATACGGATTCAGGAATTGGACCTGCAAGTAAACTCACTCAAAGAAGACGTGGAGGGACTCTCGCTCACAACTACCGCACAGTCGGAAACACTGAAGGAGCAGGATAAGACGCTCCATACGGCCTATTATTGCTTCGGAACATCGAAGGAGCTAAAAATCCAGAAAATACTTTCCGGAGGAGGATTATTTTCCAAATCGAAGGTGTTGCAGGGGGATTTCAACCGGGATTATTTCATTGCCGTTGACATACGGGAAGTGACCGAAATACCCCTGTTTGCCGGCAAAGCCAGCCTGAAGTCGAATCATCCCGCCGGAACGTACGAGTTCGTGAAAGACGAGGATAGAAACCTGATCTTCAAAATTACCGACGTAAAAGAATTTTGGAGCCTGGGGAAATATCTGGTCATCGAAGTGGGATAAAATGCATGAGATATAAAAATCTTTTCTTTGATTTCGACGACACGCTCTGGGATACACAATCCAACAATAAGGAATGCCTCGAAGAAGTATATACCGATTATCATTTCGACCGGTATTATGCTTCCTTCGAGGCATTTTACAATTACTATATGCCGCACAACCTGAACTTGTGGGCGCAATACCGCAACCATCGGATAGATCGGCAAACATTGATCGTAGAACGCTTCCGGCATGTACTCCTCCCTGCCGGTATAACCGATGCCGAATCGGCTTTGAAACTGAACAGCGATTTCCTGAAACGAACCACCCGCAAAACCGTCCTGATACCGGGAACGCTCCAATTGCTGGAATACCTCCGTCCTTCCTATAAAATGCATATTCTGTCCAACGGCTTCAGAGAGGTACAGTTGAAGAAATTAGAACATTCGGGCCTCTCTCCTTTCTTCCGGGGCCTGATCCTCTCGGAGGATGCGGGCATACAAAAACCGCATAAGGCCATATTCAACTTCGCATTGAAAAACACCAACTCGCGGCGTAGTGAGACATTAATGATTGGCGACTGTTGGGAATCCGATATTGCAGGCGCACGCTGCTCCGGGATAGCCCAACTTTGGTTCAACCCCCGCAATCTTCCTCCCGCAGAGGGTTTTATGCCCACCTACACGGTGCGCTCCCTGACGGATATCATGGATATACTGTAATCCTTCGGCCAAGTCCATCTTTCCCACTACCCGACGCCCCCCTCCAATCGCTCTGCCCAAAAGGCCTCGAAGCTGCAGTGCACTCCGGCAAAATTTTCTGTGCACTCCGGCTTCAGCTCCTGTGCACTCCGGCAAAATTTTCTGTGCACTCCGGCAAAATTTTCTGTGCACTCCGGCTTCAACTCCTGTGCACTCCAGCTTCGAGGCCTTTGGGGAGAAATTACAGATTGCTTATTATCAGCGTATTAGTAATTTGCCTTTGCCAAACTACTTTTCTAGGAAGGAGGCAAAATGGATATACCGCTAAAACCCCCAAACAAGGCCTTATGCTCGGTTGGCAAAAGCCTTGTTTGGGGGTTTTTCGGTGATTCTCCTGCAAGAGGCCGTTGTCAGGGCAGGAGTTCCGCCAGGGTCTTTCCCAATTCCTCGCCGCGGAGATTCTTGGCCACAATGATGCCGTCTTTGTCGATAAGGAAATTAGCCGGTATGGCTCTCACGCCGTATTGTTTAGCCGGAGCGCTGTCCCAGAAGAGGATGTCCGAGACGTGTGTCCAGGTCAGGTTGTCCTGGGCTATGCCTTCGATCCAGGCCTCTTTGGTTTTGTCGAGAGAAACGGAAAAGACGTCGAAGCCTTTGTCTTTATATTCATGGAAATACTTCACGATGTGGGGGTTTTCCCTGCGGCAAGGACCACACCACGAAGCCCAAAAGTCCAGCAATACGTACCCTTTGCCCAAGCGATCGTACAAACTCACCACAGAGCCTTCGGGCGTGGGGAGGCTGAAGTCGGGCGCAGGTTTGCCGATGGCTATGTGCTCCAACAAAGCGCTCAGGTCGTTTAAAACCTGTATGTACTCTGTGTCGTGCAAAGACGGGTCCAGCACCTGGACGTAGCGGTCGATTTCCTCTTTACTCAGCCGATAGGAATATTCCCGGTAGAGGATGTAGGCGGAAACAATCGAGGCCGGATGGGCGGCAAGGAAGGTGTCAATCCGGAAATTCTCCCTTTCCGAACGCGCCGCCTGCTGGTAGGCAACGTACAAATCGTTCACGGAAGAACCGCTCACGGAAGCCTTGTGCGCTTCTTCATCAATCGTTACGTGAATGTCGCCGTTTTCCAGAAAAATGTAGTAGGGACTGAACGTTTCTTCCCTGTCAAGGGTCAAACCAAACAAATCGGGACGCGCCAGACTGCCGGTGAAGGTAAACCGCCCGTCGGTAATAACCGCAGAGTCGATAATGGCGAACATCTTGTTGTGGAAGTCCTGCAGATAAATAACACCGGAGGCTACGTTCACTTCCCCGTTAAGGGTGTAGGTCTGGGAGGTAGACGTTTTCTTACATGCCGAAATCAGCAGCAAGGACATAATGAAGGATACAATTGCTAATTTTTTCATCTCTGATATGTTTTAAAATATGATACTCTGTGTATGCAAAAATAAGGAATCTTCTTTCGCGGAACATACCCTTAGCGAGGTATATTACCGGGAGACAATGGGATTTAAAACTCGGAAGAGAAGTGGAAGCGGATGTCGGGGAAATCCTGCTGTGCCATTGTCAGCACATAGGCCGAATCGGCCAGGTATACCTCCCGCCCTTCTTTATCGAGCGCCATATAGTGCATTTTCCGTTTCCTGAAGTTCTCCAGCATTTCGGTGTTGTTGCTTTCTATCCAGCAGGCTTTGTGGAACGAGGCCGCCTCCCACTTACACTGTGCGCCGTATTCGTGCAGCAGGCGATACTGGATGACCTCAAACTGCAATTGCCCAACGCTACCGATGATTTTCCGCCCGTCAAACTGCTTGACAAACAACTGCGCTACGCCTTCGTCCATCAGTTG
>JAITKB010000097.1 GCA_031278605.1 Tannerellaceae bacterium | reverse complement strand
CTACATTTCCTTCTTTATCTTTCATGAAATTATTATTACTTCCTATAGGAATAGGCGAACCGTTGGATTGCCCCATCCCTACAATATTGATGCGAATACCTTTCTCCGTAGCGTTTCTGGCAGCGCCAATAGCATCATCTTCATGGTTCTCCCCATCTGTAATCAGTATAATGGTCTTATCGGCAGTTTCGTTCGGAGTAAAAGAACGAACCGCTAAATTAATAGCTTCACCGATAGCCGTTCCTTGAGACGAAACCATGCTGGGGTTTATGGATGACAGGAACATTTTAGCCGAGATATAGTCGGATGTAATAGGTAACTGAGTAAAGGCATCTCCTGCAAAGACAATCAGGCCTACTTTATCATTTACAAATCCGTCGGTCAGACGCGATAGCATCTGTTTGGCTTTTTCCAGACGATTCGGAACCATGTCCTCGGCAAGCATGGAGTTAGATACATCCAGACAAACCATAATTTCCACTCCCTGACGTTTTACGATCTCCAATTTAGAACCAAACTGAGGCCCGGCAATGACAAAAATCATCACAGCAACAGCTCCGAACAAAAACCAAAATTTCCAATATTGGCGCTTATAAGATACTTCAGGCATCAGTTTGGCCAACAATTCAGGGTTCCCATATTTTTTCAACGCCTTTTTCTTCTTTGCGATTGTGTATATATAAAACATAACCAATAAGGGAAGTAGTAAAAACAAATACAAATAATCTGGGTTTGCAAAACGAAACATAAGCCTTTCTAATTTATGGGATATTTCTTAACAATGTATTTCTCAATAATAATTCTAAAAGCAGCAAAGCGAAAATAAGTAAAGCCCATTCTTTATATTCTTCCTGTTTTTTGCTAAATTCCTGTACGCTGATTTTTGTTTTCTCCATCCGGTCAATCTCGGCATAAATACTTTTCAGGCTGGTATTATCCGTTGCACGGAAATATTGTCCACCTGTAGTGGTGGCAATTTGCTTTAGTGTAGATTCGTCAATTTCTACCGGAATGTTTTGGTACTGAATACCAAACGCCGTCTGAAACGGATATGGCGCCATACCTTTTGTTCCCACACCGATGGTATATACCCTGATGCCAAATGCTTTGGCTATATCTGCGGCGGTTACAGGAGCTATTTCTCCCATATTATTGGAACCATCCGTCAGGAGGATAATTACTTTGGATATGGCCTGGCTGTCTTTTATGCGGCTCACGGCATTGGCAAGTCCTAACCCAATAGCTGTTCCATCGTTTATCATACCGCTTTTTATATCTTTAAAAAGATTAAGCAATACGGTATGGTCGGTTGTTAGTGGGCATTGGGTAAAACTTTCTCCCGAAAAAACGACTAACCCCACATTATCACTTGGTCTTCCGTTGATGAAAGACGCAGCTACGTCTTTGGCTGCTTCCAATCGGTCCGGTTTTAAATCTTGAGCCAACATACTACTCGAAATATCCATCGCCAATATAATATCAATTCCTTCCGTCGACGAGTTTTGCCAACTGTTCGTTGATTGGGGACGTGCGAGTACGATAATCAGGAGAGCGATAGCTGCCATTCGCAAGACAAAAGGAAGATGTCTCAGATAAACTTTGTAGGAAGTTGCTCCCGATACAAGAAATGCCTGCGACGAGGAGATTTGCAAACTTGCCTGGCTTTTACGAAGTTTCCAACTATACCATCCTATCAGAGGGATAAGCAGCAGCAACAAATATAAATAAGTAGGATTCGCAAATATCATGGATTTTTTTGTATTAAAGTTGAATGATTGGCTTTCTCTGCTTCAGCTTCTTCTACTTCGATTTCAGAAGTAATCAATTCTAGCTGTCTTGTTTGATTTACAAATAGATAAGCATTCATCATACTTAGGTTGTTTTCGTCAGGTAATGGATTCAATTTAGCAAATTTTACGAAGTCGGCTAAGCGAAGAATTTGTTTCAGATTCTCATATGCGGAATCCGCTTCATTCTCTCTGCGGATAATCAACAGAATTTCATTGGATGTCATTTCCATTGCATTGATACCAAAACGATTGACTATGTATTTACGCAATGTATCCGTCATCAATGTATAGTATTCCTTACTACGTCCTTGTTGCCAAATCTTCTGCTGTTTTATCCAATCCAGTTCCCTGATAGCTTGTTCATAAGGTGAAAGGCCTGATTCTATTTTATCTAACGGAAGGATGGGTTTATGACTCTGTATACGTCGGATAACGTATCCAGCCACACATATCAGGAATAAAACAATTAGTATTCCGAAAATAATCGGATAATAGTCCGCCAATACAAAAGGAGGCTTCCATATATTTTTGATGTCGTAAAACTCATCCGGGGTATCTGTTTTCACATTAAAAGTGGATACTTTTAATGCTACTTGATTTGAATAGATTGTATCCATGCCGTCGATGACTTTCACCGGAGGTAAAAGATACAAAGATGAATCGAATGAGGTAATCTGTACATCCTGCTTTATCAGTAGGCGATTATTCTCTATAATAGATGAATCCGGCTTGTTGATTGTCAATACCTCTACCCCGTCCATTAGGGTATCACCGGGAATCATTATCTGTATATTCCTGTCCTTATCCGTTGTTACCGTCAAGTGCATAAGTGTCTGCTCGCCTATCAATATAGCAGCAGAATCTATTTTCACATCTATCAAAGTATTTTGAGCAAATATTCTTTCACCCAATAATAAGATATGAAATAATACAAGAAACAGAATACTTTTCTTACCTATCTTGTGCATGTTCAATTACGTTTTTTAAAAAGGGTCATCAACGATTTCACGTAATCATCCTCTGTACGAATAGAAACCGAATCAACCCTGCATTTTTTTAATGAATCATTCATCTCTTGCTGGCGTTGATTCCACCACCGGCCGTACATGTCTCTAATATTTGTAGAGGAACTGTCTATCCAGCGTTCTTCTCCCGTTTCGGCATCTTTTATTTTCATCAGTCCTACTGGAGGTAATTCGGTTTCCCTTTGGTCATATACTTGAATTGCCACTATGTCGTGCTTCCGGTTAGCAATGGTCAATGCATCTTTAAAATTTCCTTTATCTATGAAATCGGATATCAGGAATGCGGTACAACGTTTTTTTATGGCATTTGTCAGATATTTTAATACTTGATTGAGGTCTGTTTTTTTGTTGTCGGGCTGGAAATCTATCAGTTCCCGAATGATATAGAGGATATGTTTTTTTCCTTTTTGCGGAGGAATAAACTTTTCTATTTTATCGGAAAAGAAGATTACTCCGATTTTATCGTTGTTTTGGATAGCCGAAAAAGCAAGTGTAGCCGCAATTTCTGTTATGACATCTTTTTTCATCACATTGACAGAACCAAAATCCCGACTACCCGAAACATCTATCAACAGCATAACCGTCAGTTCACGCTCTTCTTCAAAGACTTTAATGTATGGACGGATATAACGTGCTGTAACGTTCCATTCGATGTCCCGTATATCGTCGCCATATTGATATTCACGCACCTCACTAAATGCCATCCCACGTCCTTTGAAGGCCGAATGATATTGTCCTGCAAATATATTGCGAGACAATCCGCGTGTCTTTATCTCAATCCGGCGAACTTTCTTTAAGAGTTCACTCGTTTCCATATTATTTAAGGTACTTCTACCTTGTTCAATATTTCACTGATGACTTCTTCCGATGTCAAATTATTAGCTTCGGCTTCATAGCTAAGACCAATACGGTGGCGCATTACATCATGACATACCGCCCGGATATCTTCCGGAATAACATATCCTCTTCGCTTAATAAATGCGTAAGAACGAGCCGCCAATGCCAGATTAATAGAAGCGCGGGGAGAAGCTCCGAACGAAATCATACCGGATAAATTATCCACTCCATGTTCTCGTGGATAACGGGTTGCAAATACTATATCAACGATATAGCGTTCTATCTTTTCATCCAGATATACTTCACGCACTACTTTGCGAGCTTCCATTATTTCCTGTTTGCCGAAAACCGGTTTAATGACAGGGCTTTCACTTGAAATGTTCTGACGGATAATTTGTTTTTCTTCTTCTTTTTTGGGGTAGTTAATCACTACTTTCAGCATGAAACGGTCTACTTGCGCTTCCGGAAGCGGATAGGTTCCTTCTTGTTCAATTGGGTTTTGGGTAGCCATAACCAAGAAGGGCGACGGCAATTTGTACGTCGTTTCGCTAATCGTAACCTGACGTTCCTGCATGGCTTCCAATAAGGCACTTTGTACTTTTGCCGGTGCACGGTTTATTTCATCTGCCAATACAAAATTAGCGAAAATAGGTCCGTGTTTCACCTGAAATTCTTCATTCTTCTGGCTGTAAATCATTGTCCCGATCACATCTGCCGGAAGCAAATCGGGTGTAAACTGAATACGGCTATACTTAGCATCTATCAGCGAAGCCAAGGTCTTAATGGCTAAGGTTTTTGCCAAACCGGGCACTCCTTCCAAAAGAATATGCCCATCCGATAGCAGACCGATCAATAAAGATTCAACTAAATGTTTCTGCCCAACGATTACTTGGTCCATGCCCATTGTAATCATATTCACAAACGAACTTTTATGCTCTATCCGTTCGTTCAACTCACGAATGTCTACTGTCTGACTCATACTTCATATATTTATGTTTATAATTTCATTATGTTTATTTAGACGCACAAAATTATAAATGTTAAATATGTACTCCACACCTTTGCAGTTAAATAATACTAATCTTGTTTGACGCTCTTTTTGAAAATTTAATCCGGACGAGTTTCATAATCATCTATACGGATTGATATTATTTTGAGAATTATTGTATTGAGGGTTGCTGTTATAAGAGGGATATACTGTGTTGTTATTATTATTCAGAGTATTGTCGTACAAACTGCTACCATACTCATATCCTCTGTTGTTGCCTGAGGTATTGTATGGGTCATTGTATGTATTCGTGTTATCATAAGGAGGATAATTGCCGTATTGCCCGGCATCGTTCGAAGTGCCGTATGAACCGCTACTGTAAGTATCTTGCGAATAAGGCGGATATGTATACGGTTGATTGCTATAGTTGTAATTACCTTGACCTTGGTAAGAAGAATTACCGCCATTCCAGGATGAAGCCTTAGACGAGGCAGCGTATTGAGACAAAATTTGCGACTGAAGCACCGATGCTCTTTTTACGGACGCCGGGTTATTGGGATCTATCTGGTATTCATTCGCCGCAGGAATGGTCAATTCTATACCTACCGGGATATTATCGGGATTACCTAATTTGGATTGGTTGTACTGATAAATATAAACCCAGAAAACTTTATTTCCGTAATATTCCAGAGCGAACAAATTCAATCTGTCGCCACTTTGCACTCTCACCGTCTTCCGGGAAGAAATTGTCGACCTGTTGGGTCTCTGTTGAGGTTCTGGGGGTGAAGGTGGAGTTACATCAGGAGTTTCTTCTGCACTACCGAATATATCGTCGTCTTCACCTCCCCATTCATCTTCGAGGGATGTGTTGTCGTCCGGAGGTAAAGCAAATCCTCCCGGCGTTTCCGGACCCGGCGTTATTCCCTCTACAAGCGTATTCCCATTCTTTTCCCCTCCAAAAATTGCATCTTTATTAAAGAGCAATACACTAACTAACGATATAATCAAGATAACCACAAGCGCTAATAAAAGTACTACCACAGTATGGTTATTGTTCAATCTTGATTCGTTAGGATCCATTCTGTTTCCACTGTCATTTGCCATAATTTTATTCTTAATTGGTTGTTTTGTCTTAATACTTATTTCTTCCGGCGGGCAGATTTCCGCGACTGGTTCTTCTTCGGGCGGGGAAATTATTTGCAGGGGAACCTTTTCCTCCCTATTTTCCTCCTTTGTGCCTGTTGCTATTTCTTCTTCCGGATTATCATCTTCTGTTGCTATTTCTTCCTCGTCCGGTTCCGCAGAGGGAATATCTACTCCGTTGGCAATTTCTATGGTATCAAGGAAATCAAAAGGCTTATTCACTATATCCTTCATATCTTTATCCGGTACAAACGATAGTTTATAGTGTTCGGGGATAACTATACGCTCTTTCGTATTTACATCAACGCTTTCACGTTTTTCTACTTGAATAATTTTGAAATTGCCTATATTTTTAATTTGCACAAGTCTGTCGACGAAAATACGATCTCTCACAACCGCGACAAATTCATTCAGAAATTGTTCGATACTGTCGTTACTCTTCCCGGTTGATTCGGCCAGAGAGCCTGCGAGTTCCTGTATTGTCAAACGATTACTCATTATTTCCTAATTCTTTAAGTTTTATTTTTACCGCGCCATCAGGCTTGAATACGGGGACTAATTTAGGAGGTACAAGATAACGTTTCCCATTGGCGGGGTTTACAGATATGCGTTCCCCTTTTTTCCGGGTTTCAAATTGTCCGAATCCTTCCAGATAAACAACATCTTCATCAGCCAAATGCGTACTAATTAAGTTGCTCATTTGGGATATAACGTCAGACACCTCTTCGGAAGTCCAATTAACACGGTTTGAAAGTTCTTTTATCAGTTCTTTATTCTTCATAACTCATTCTTCATAACTCACTTCTTTTGCGAAAGAATGGACGATATTAGTGTTTTTTGGGGAGCAAAACAAATTTATTTTGTTTTTTTATGATTTTATCGGTTGGCCGTATAAATCGAATATGTCTGTTTTATCTATCCGGATATTGTAAAAACAGCCGGGAACAAGAGGTTTTTCTTTTGAAACAAGTACTTCGGGGTCGACTTCGGGGGAATCAAATTCCGTACGTCCGATATAAAACTCGTCTTCTTCTCTGTCAATAATTACTTTCAAAACTTTGCCTTTTTTGCCTGCATTGATTTCTTCCGAAATTTTTTCCTGTATACCCATAAGCGTATCCAGGCGTTCCTGTTTTATTGCCGACGGAATATCATCTTTGTAACAGGTATAGGAATAGGTACCTTCTTCGTGGCTATAGGTAAAAGCACCCATACGTTCAAAACGTATTTTCTTTATGAAATCTACCAATTCACCGAAGTCCTTTTCCGTCTCTCCCGGATGTCCTACCATCAATGTTGTTCGCAAATGGATGCCCGGCACTTCTGTGCGGATACGTTCCAACAGCTGATATGTTTCTTCTCGGGTGATGTTTCTGCGCATTCGTTTCAGCATGGCGTTGCTGATGTGTTGCAAGGCGATATCTATATATTTGCATACATTCGGACGTTCGCGCATGATGGGCAAGAGGTCGTAAGGGAATAGTGACGGATAAGCATAATGCAAGCGTATCCATTCCACGTCCGGCATGTCGGATAGGCGCGTTAGCAGTTCGGGAAGCGCCAAACGTTTATACCGGTCCAAACCGTAATAGGTTAAATCTTGTGCTATGAGTTGAAACTCCCTTACGCCTTGCCGTGTGAGCGAACGGACTTCGTGGGCAATGTCTTCCATGGCACGGGACCGGTAAGGTCCCGTCATAAGGGGGATTGAGCAGTAGGAGCAACTGCGGTTGCAACCCTCGGCTATCTTGAGGTAGGCGTAATGAGCCGGTGTGGTAAGGACGCGTTCCGAGGCCAAATCATGATGATAGGATTTCCCCAGGTCTTTCAGCAGTTCTTTCCAATTGAATTTGCCATAGAAGCGATCTACTTCGGGCAGCTCGGCCTGCATTTCTTTTGCGAAACGTTCCGGGAGGCATCCCATTACATAGAGTTGGGAGATCCTTCCCTGTCTTTTGGCTTCTCCTATTTCAAGAATCATCCGGATGGATTCCTCTTGAGCCTCACCAATAAACCCACAGGTATTTACAACGACGATTTCGCCATTCACTTTTGCGGGGTCGTGCGCTATCCGGTAGCCGTTGGCTGCAAACTGTCGCAGGAGTTGTTCGGAATCCACTAAATTCTTGGAGCACCCCAGGGTGATGATATCTACTTTATTTTTTCGCACAGCAACAAGGATGCTTATTCTTCCGTTCCGAATAAAGAATCCACAAATTCTTTTTTATGGAATACCTGCAAATCTTCTATATTTTCTCCCAGGCCAATGTATTTCACGGGGACATGGAACTGATCGGAAATGCCGATAACAACGCCCCCTTTGGCCGTCCCGTCGAGTTTGGTTACTGCCAGGGCATTCACCTGGGTGGCGGCGGTGAATTGTTTGGCCTGTTCAAAGGCATTTTGTCCGGTCGAGGCATCAAGCACCAGCAGGATCTCATGGGGGGCGCCGGGCGTGACTTTATTCATTACCTGTTTGATTTTGGTCAATTCGTTCATTAGGCTGACTTTATTGTGTAGACGACCGGCTGTATCTACAATCACCACGTCGGCATTGTTGGCTTTGGCCGATGTGAGTGTGTCGAAGGCTACCGAGGCAGGATCGGCACCCATCTTTTGTTTTATCACGGGCACCCCTACCCTTTCGCCCCATACCAGGAGCTGTTCCACGGCGGCGGCACGAAACGTATCGGCGGCGCCGAGGTAGACTTTTTGGCCGCTTTGCTTGAAACGGTAGGCCAGTTTGCCGATGGTGGTTGTTTTGCCCACGCCGTTGACGCCCACCACCAGGATGACGTAGGGTTTGGGGGCTTCCGGCCAATCCGTCCTCCCGTGGTTTCCCTCCGGAGGATTCTCCAACAGCAGGGAGGCTATTTCTTCCCTGAGGATGAGTTTCAGTTCCTGTGTGTTGACGTATTTGTGTTTCGCCACGCGTCGTTCTATGCGGGAAATAATTTTCAAGGTGGTTTCCACTCCTACGTCCGAGGTGATCAGTACTTCTTCGAGTTGGTCCAGGACGTGGTCGTCTACTTTGTTTTTCCCGGCCAGGGCCCTGGTTAATTTGGAAAACATGTTGGCTTTGGTTTTGGCCAGACCCTCATCCAGCGTTTCCTTTTTCTCTTTATGGAAAAAATCTAAGATACCCATGGTGTATAATTTTATTGGTAAGGTTGCGAAGTTAATACAATTAACCCATTCGTTGTTTGTAATCCATATAGGTAAAGCGGCGGTAGATCACCGCTTCGTTGTTTTGGTTCCAAAGGGCGATGGCGGGATGCGGGATGCCGTTGAAGAGGGTTGTTTTCACCAGCGTGTAATGAATCATATCTTCAAAGATCAAGCGGTCGCCTATGCTCAGGGGTTGTTCAAACGACCATTCTCCCATCACATCCCCGCTCAGGCAACTGTTTCCGCCGATGCGGTAGGTGGGTTTGCCTGGTGTGGCGTCCGTTGCGTTCCGAATCCTGGGTTTGTAGGGCATCTCCAGGCAGTCGGGCATATGGCAGGTAAACGAGGCGTCGATAAGGGCTGTTTGTATGCCCCTGTTCTCTACAATATCCACTACGGTTGTCAACAAAAAACCCGTTTGCCAGACAAAGGCGCTGCCCGGTTCCAGGATGATCTCCATATGGGGATATTTCGACCGGAAGGAACGCAGCAACCGTATCAAATGCCCGGTATCATATCCCTGGCGTGTCATCAGATGCCCTCCCCCCATATTTAGCCATTTCATCGTGGGCAGGTAACGATGGAATCGTCTTTCTACTACCTCCAGGGTGTGCTCCAAATCATAGGAAGAGGACTCGCAAAGGGTATGGAAATGCAGTCCTTCGATGCCCTCGGGCAAGTCTCCCGGCAAATCGGCCGTGACTCCCAGGCGTGAGCCGGGTGCGCAGGGGTTGTACAGGGCGGTCTCCACGGGCGAGTATTCCGGGTTGATGCGCAATCCGCAGGAAATTCCCCTGCCCTCGGCCCGTAGGCGGGGATAGAAACGCGCAAACTGCGAAAGGGAATTGAACGTAATATGGCTGCCGTATCTCAGCAGGTACGGTAAATCCTCCTCCGTATAGGCCGGCGAACAGATGTGTGCCGGATTGCCCATTTCCTCCCAGGCGAGTTGGGCCTCATGGCGGGAGCTTGCCGTGGCGAAGGGGATGTACTCGCGGATGATGGGGAAAGCCTTCCAGAGGGCAAAAGCCTTAAGGGCAAGGATAATCTTGACGCCGGCTTCTTCCTTGACGTGTTTGATCAGCTCCAGGTTCTTCCTGAGCAAACGCTCCTGTATCACATAACAGGGGGACGGGATTTGGTTTATATCTACCATATTTATACGGATTGAGGCGCAAAGATAGGAAAAGTTACGGAGTGGGTTCGCAACGGGTCGATAAGCCCCCCAAGTAGCCCGTATATCCTTCTTATCTATGTATAGGACAGAGGCCACCTAAGTATAGGACTTAGGCCATCTAAGTATAGGACTTAGGCCACCTAAGTATAGGACTTAGGTTAAGGGCCTTTCGCCCCCCCCTTGGCGCCCCCCGGATACGTTCTCCGGCCGCAAGGGTCGGGCGGCTCGCTTTCTTATTTATTATTTGGAAGAAAAGACCTACATTTGTGGCGATTTTTTTTATAGCGTAATAGATAGAAGTTATTTATGAATAAGAAATTCACAGAGTATTCTCATCTCGACTTACCGGCCGTCAACCGGGACATACTCCAGCAATGGCAGAAGGGAAATATCTTCCGTAAAAGCTTGGATATACGGGCCGGCAAGCCCTCGTTCGTCTTCTACGAAGGTCCGCCTTCGGCCAATGGTATGCCTGGGATCCATCACGTGATCGCTCGCACGATAAAGGACCTCTTCTGCCGCTACAAGACCATGAAGGGATTCCAGGTCAACCGCAGGGCCGGATGGGATACGCACGGGTTGCCCGTTGAACTCGGAGTGGAAAAAGACCTGGGAATTACCAAAGAAGATATAGGGAAACGCATCTCCGTGGCCGATTACAACGCCGCCTGCCGCAAAGCCGTGATGAAGTATACCAAAGAATGGGAGGAACTCACCAACCTCATGGGGTATTGGGTGGATACGAACAATCCCTATGTTACCTGCGATAACCGGTACATGGAAACCCTTTGGTTTCTCCTGAAGGATTTATACCAAAAAGGTTTACTATATAAAGGATATACCATCCAGCCTTATTCGCCGGCGGCGGGCACGGGCTTAAGTTCCCACGAACTCAACCAGCCGGGGACCTACCGCGACGTGAAAGACACCAGCTGTACAGCCCAATTCAAAATCCTTGCCCCCAAACCGGAAATGACACAACCTGGCGAGGCTTTCTTCCTGGCCTGGACCACCACCCCCTGGACATTGCCCTCGAACACCGCCCTTTGCGTAGGCCCGACCCTGCGGTATGTGGCGGTTCGGTCGTTTAATCCCTATACCCACGTGCCCATTACGGTGGTGCTTGCCGAAGACCTGGTGCCTGTGTACTTTGATTCGAAAGCCCAGGGACTTCCCCTTGAGGCCTATAAACCGGGGGATAAGTTGATACCCTGGCAAACCCTTGGACAATGGACGGGCGAAGAACTCCTGGGAATCCCCTACGAACAGCTCATCCCGTGGGTAAACCCCGGTGAAGGTGCTTTCCGGGTGATCGCCGGGGATTTCGTGTCCACAGCCGAAGGAACGGGTATCGTTCACATAGCCCCAACCTTCGGGGCCGACGACGATCGCGTAGCTAAGGCCCATGGCGTCCCCCCCCTGATGATGACGGACAGGGAAGGTAATCCTCGGCCCATGGTGGACCTGACCGGGAAGTATTTCCTGCTGGAAGACCTGGATCCCACCTTTGTTCAGGAACAAATGAATGCCACCGATTATGACCCCTTTGCCGGGCGATACGTGAAGAACGCCTACGACAACCAACTAACGGATAAAGATGAAACCTTGGATATTAGCCTGTGTATGATGCTGAAGGTGCAAAACCGGGCATTCCGCATCGAAAAACACCTGCACAGCTATCCACACTGCTGGCGTACGGACAAACCGGTGCTGTATTATCCGCTCGACAGTTGGTTTATCCGTTCCACCGCGCTTGGCGAACGCCTCATAGAACTGAACAATACCATACGCTGGAAACCGCCAACCACCGGAAGCGGACGCTTCGGCAAATGGCTGGAAAACCTTCAGGATTGGAACCTGAGCCGTAGCCGCTACTGGGGGACGCCCCTGCCCGTTTGGCGCACGGAAGACGGGCAGGAAGAACGGTGCATCGGCTCGGTGGCCGAACTCTATGAGGAAATAGAGAAGTCCGTGAAAGCCGGGCTGATGGAAACCAATCCCTACAAATCTTTCCACCCAGGCCTTTATACCAAGGAAAATTACGACAGGATAGACCTGCATCGCCCCTACGTAGACGACATCATCCTGGTTTCCTCCGGGAAAAAGCCGATGAAACGGGAACCCGACCTGATAGACGTATGGTTCGATTCCGGCGCTATGCCCTATGCACAGGTGCATTATCCGTTTGAAAACAAAGAATCCTTTGACAGGGAACTTTTCCCTGCCGATTTCATTGCCGAAGGTGTCGACCAGACCCGCGGATGGTTCTTTACCCTGCACGCCATTGCCGGGATGGTCTCCGACAGTGTTTCATTCAAAACCGTTGTTTCCAACGGACTTGTGCTCGACAAAAACGGTAATAAGATGTCGAAACGCTTAGGTAATGCCATTGACCCGTTTGAAACCATCCGTCAGTATGGTTCCGACCCGTTGCGTTGGTACATGATCACCAACGCCGCACCGTGGGATAACATCAAATTCGACATGGAAGGGCTGGAGGAGGTACGCAGGAAATTCTTCGGCACCCTGTATAACACCTATTCCTTCTTTGCTCTCTATGCCAACGTGGATGAATTTGATTCTACACAGCCGGAAGTCGCCCACCACACACGTCCGGAGATAGACCGCTGGATCCTGTCGTTGCTGAACAGCCTGATAAAGGAAACCGACAGCCATTACGCCAATTACGAACCCACCCGGGCCGGACGCGCTATCTCCGAATTTGTAAACGATAACCTGAGTAACTGGTATGTCCGCCTGAACCGTCGCCGCTTCTGGGGAGGAGGAATGACAAACGATAAACAATCGGCCTACCAAACCCTGTATACCTGCCTGGAAACCGTAGCGAAGCTGATGGCGCCGATCGCCCCGTTCTATTCCGATCGCCTGTTCGGTGATTTAACACACGAAGCCACGGAATCCGTTCACCTGACCGACTTCCCCGTATGTAACGAAAGCCTGATAGACAAAAGCCTGGAGGAACGAATGAAAACGGCCCAAGACGTCTCTTCTATGGTCCTTGCGCTTCGCCGGAAAGTAAACATCAAAGTTCGGCAACCGCTGCAAACCATCCTGATCCCGGTAGCGGATATCCGACAGGAGGAAAATATCGAAGCCGTCAAGGATCTGATTTTAGGCGAGGTCAACGTAAAAGAACTGAAATTTACCAATCATTCGGCCGGTATTCTGGTAAGAAAAGTCAAACCTGATTTCAAAAAACTCGGCCCGCAGTATGGTAAAATCATGAAGCAATTGGCTACTGCCATACAGGGAATGAGCGGAGAAGATATTCAAACCTTTGAAGAAACCGGCAGTTTCACCTTCCATCTGGGAGGAGAAAAAGCCGTTATCAAACCGGAAGACGTGGAAATCATCTCCGAAGATATACCGGGCTGGCTGGTGGCAAACCAAGGGAAACTAACCGTGGCGCTGGATATCACCCTCACCAACGAACTGCGTAAGGAAGGCCTGGCCCGCGAACTGGTGAATCGCATCCAGAACCTGAGGAAAAACAATGGCTATGATATTACAGACAAAATAAAGATACATATCCTTGAATCAAACGAAATGAGCGAAGCCATTCATGAACATAAAGAATACATTATGAATCAGGTATTGGCCGTCTCCCTGAAGTTGGTGGATATACTGAGCGAACCAACCCTATTGGATTTTGAAGATTTTAATGTATCTATCCGCATCAATAAAGTATAAGTAATTTATAATATAAACATGTAAAATAAAGGAAAAACGAACTATGGCTGAGAAGACGAGATATTCGGATGCCGAACTTGAGGAGTTTCGCATCATTATATTGGAGAAACTGGATATTGCGAGAAAAGACTACGATTTGTTGCGGTCGGGGATTACCAATTCCGACGGGAATGATGTATCGGATACCTCTCCTACATTCAAGGTATTGGAAGAAGGAGCCGCTACGCTATCCAAAGAAGAAGCCGGCCGTTTGGCACAACGTCAGATGAAGTTTATACAAAATCTGCAAGCCGCATTAATCCGCATCGAAAATAAAACCTATGGTATTTGTCGTGAAACGGGCAAACTCATCCCCAAGGAAAGACTTCGCGTCGTTCCTCACGCTACCTTGAGTATAGAAGCTAAACAGGGAGGAATCCGGTAAATGAGCGCCGTAAAAAAAGGCTGGGTAGCAGTGTTGATTATCATGCTGCTTCTGGTTCTTGACCAAGCGCTGAAAATATGGATCAAGACGCACATGCAACTGCATGAAAACATCCGGATAACCTCCTGGTTTTATATTTACTTTACCGAAAATCCCGGAATGGCATTTGGCATTGAAATCATTGGGAAACTCTTCCTGACCTTGTTCCGGATCATTGTTGTCTTCTTCTTCGCCTATTATCTTTACAAAATCATAAAAGACAACTATCAATTCGGCTACATCGTTTGCGTTGCGTTGATATTTTCCGGAGCGATAGGAAACATCATCGACTCTGTATTTTACGGCGTCTTATTCGACCACAGCATGGGGCAGGTGGCAACCTTTATGCCCGAAGGAGGCGGATATGCCGAATGGCTTCACGGCAAGGTGGTAGATATGTTCTATTTCCCACTTATTGATACGGTTTTGCCGGAATGGTTCCCTTTCTGGGGAGGAGAAAATTTCATCTTTTTCCGCCCCATCTTTAATTTGGCTGATTCCTCCATCTGCGTCGGAGTATTTATCCTGTTCATCTGCTACCGGCATACATTATCCAAAAGCCTTTCCAGGGAAGAAGAAGAAGGAAAAGAAAAGAATGTTAAGAAACCTGTGTAAATACAGTCTCTTTGTATTATCGACCATGATGTTATTCCCGTCGTGCCGTAAAACGCCGGAGGGCGTCTTGCCGGAAAAAAAAATGAAAGACATCCTGATAGATATGCAATTGGCGGAAAATATGATTAATGCCAACTATCAAAACTATCCGGACAGCGCCCACAAGGCTGTTTTGTATCAGTCGGTGTTTCAAAAACACAAAATCACACAAGCAGTTTATGACAGTTCGTTGGTTTGGTACGGCAAGAACCTGGACATACTCATACGCATCTATGATTTGGTTATCGACGAGATAAACGGACAAATCCGGGAATTAGGTGATGTGCAGGCCAGCGCCGCTCCATCCGTTAACCAGGATTCCGTCAATATATGGCCGCGCCGTGATTACCTCACATTCCAATCCGAAGCCCTGTTTAACGGAACGATATTCGATATTAAACCGGAAAGGGAATATCTTCCGGGAAGCACCTTTGTTCTGGGGCTGCGTATATGGGGCGTTTCCCAACAGATGCGGCATACCCCAGAAATACGAATCGCCGCAGAATTGATGGATACCACATGGACGGTAAATGAAAAAATAGAGCATGAAGGGTATCGGGAAATTGTTCTTAAAACGCCGGCAACCAAACGAACCAAGCGTGTATACGGATACATCCGGATGGATAATGGGGAAAACAACTACTACAAGATCTATATCGACAACCTGAAACTGCTGCGCTACAACTACGGTTCGAAAGCTTTTACACAGGCTGCCGATTCCGTCAGGTGACCGTTTCCGCCAAGCTGATACATCCCTCTTTCAGAATGAAACGCTCGTCGTGTTCGGCGAGAAAACGAATGGCAAGGATGCACTTTTCGGTGGGGAAAGGAAGAAAATCCAACAACAACTTAACGGAGTATGGCTCGGAAGTCAGAACCTTCTGCATGGTTTCCTTTATTGCATTAAACTCGGCATTATTGAGGCCTGACTCGGTCTTTTTCAGGCAAGCATCGCAAATTTTGCAATTTTCACTGTTTTTTTCGCCGAAATAATAAAGGAGCATCCGGCTACGACAAACCCTATCCTCATGGATGTATTCCAATACCTTTTTTATGCGTTTCTCAAAGCGTTCTTTCCGCTCTTCGTATGCCGAACGGGGGATGGAAAGGTATTTCTGGTCTTCCCTTGCGCAGGTATAGATGATAAGCGGCGTTTTCTTATGGGGAATATAACTTACGATATGGCATTTGGACAACCTTGTCAGGATATCGTATACCTCTTGGCGGGGGACGTTGGATCGGGAAGATATTAAGGATTCATCAATGTATGTATAATCTGCAAAAAGGCCTGTATACAAACGGAGCACAGTTTGCAATACGGCATCGGCCGGGTCGTTTTGCTGAAAAAGCTTGTACAAACTGTCTCGTGTGACGGTAAAAAGCAGGCGGGAGGAAGTATCCGTATCTTCCGTATATTCAATGTAGCCGGACAGGTCAAGTATCTTCAAAGCATGAAACACCCGGAGGATGGGGAACTTGAACACGGAACTAAAATCAGCCAATGAAAAGTCGTGTATCGAATCCTGTCCATACCCCACGGCAATCTGGAAGTAGTTGCCCAAGGCCTCATAGACACGGTAGATAAAGGATTTATCCGGGAATTCGTCTGTCATTCGTTTTTTTAGTTTGGCATTCTCTCCTGCGTCGCAGATTGCAATGGCGTATGCTTTCTCTCCATCCCGTCCGGCCCGTCCGGCTTCCTGAAAATACTCTTCCAGCGAACCGGGCATATCCAGATGAATAACCAAACGTACGTCGGGCTTGTCGATTCCCATACCAAAGGCATTGGTAGACACGATCACGCGGCAGGTATTGTTTTTCCATTGGTCCTGCCGAAACGTTTTCTCCTGTCGGTTCAGTCCGGCATGGAAGAACTCGGCCGATATGCCTGCCTGCTGAAGCATTGAGGCGATTTCCCTGGTATGTTTCCGGTTGCGAACATATACGATGGCGCTTCCGCTCACTTTATGAAGGATTTGTATGAGGTGGTTCCGTTTATCTTCTGTTCGGCGGACGACATAGGCCAGGTTGGGTCGGTAAAAGCTTTTGCGAAGCACATTTTTTTTCCTGAAGAGCAGTTTTTCCTGAATATCGTCTATCGCTTCCGATGTAGCTGTGGCTGTGAGGGCCAATACCGGGACGTCGGGCAATTGTTCCCGAATCGTTGCGATTGAGAGATAAGCCGGGCGGAAGTCGTAGCCCCATTGCGAAATACAATGGCTTTCATCAACCACCAGGAAAGAAACATGCATGGCTTGCAATTTAGCCCGGAACAGTTCTGTGCTCAGTCGTTCGGGCGAGATGTAAAGAAACTTATAATCACCCAGGATGCAATTCTCCAGTTGGGTAATGATCTCCTGCCGGGTCATACCCGAATATACGGCGGTTGCCTTGATGCCTGCTTTGCGCAGATTATCCACCTGGTCTTTCATCAGGGCGATAAGCGGAGTTATCACAAGGCAAATTCCCTCTGCGGCCAATGCCGGAACCTGGAAGGTTATACTTTTTCCCCCTCCGGTAGGCATTAATCCAAGCGTATCTTTTCCGGCAGCCACCGAATAAATAATATCTTTCTGCATCGGACGAAAGGCCGTATATCCCCAATATTTCTTTAAGATCCTGTGGTAGATGTCTTCTTGTTCTTCAGATACCATCCGGCTTGATGTCTTTGATCAATAATTGAAGAGAGGTATTCCCGTTGTAGGTATTTTCTTCAAGGGTATAACATATATTAAAAGACTTCATGGATTTGACATGTTCGCTGTACTGATGCATACCAAAGGCGATGGCGTGAACCGGTGTTTGGGTGCTTTCGTCTATAAGTTCCAGCCTGATATGTTCGTTGTCTTTTCCTACAAGTTTGCTTGTGCCGTAGTCTTTCACGTTCATACTGCAGAAGATGGGTTTGGGATTATTTGGCCCGAAGGGATTCATTTTTTTTATTTCGTTTGCCAATTTGGGCGTAATATCTTTCAGTTCTAATATCATATCCACATCGAGTTGTGGGGTCATTTGTTCGGTATCTATTTCTTCTGCGGCCAGGTTGAGGAAGCGTTCGGTGAAAGCCTCCAGGTTTTCTTCTTTCAGGGAAAGCCCCACCGCGTAGTCGTGTCCTCCGAAATTCTCCAACAAATCCCGACAGCTTTCTACCGCTTTATAAATATTAAACCCCTGCACCGAGCGCGCCGAACCGGTGATGAATTCCGAGGATTGGGTAAGCACAATTGCCGGGCGATAATACTTCTCCGTCAGGCGCGAGGCCACGATACCGATAACGCCCCGTTCCCATCCCGGGTCGTACACCACGATGGCTTTGCGGTCTTCTATATTGGTGAACCGGTCGATGATGGCATTGGCTTCGTCGGTTATTTTCTTGTCCAGTTCACGGCGTTCGTCGTTGTATTGATTGATGTTTTCACTTTTTTCCCGAGCGCTTTCGCTGTCTTTTGCCAGCAGCAAGTCTACGGCTTCTTTGCCGTTTCCGTTCATCATTCGTCCGGAGGCGTTGATGCGGGGGCCTATTTTAAATACGATGTCATTAATCGTTATTTCCTTGCCCGACAGCCCGCACACATCAATAATTCCTTTCAGTCCCAGACTTGGATTGCTGTTGAGTTGTTTCAGTCCGTAATAGGCCAGGATACGGTTTTCGTCGGTAATCGGCACAATGTCGGAGGCGATGCTCACGGCTGCCAGATCCAGGAGTTTCTCCATTTCGGCGAACGGGAATCCGTTGCTTTGGGCGAAGGCCTGCATGAATTTGAATCCAACGCCGCAGCCCGAAAGATGTTCGTAGGGGTATTTTGAATCCAGACGTTTGGCGTCCAGTACGGCGATTGCCTCGGGCAATTCTTCGTCGGGCATGTGATGGTCGCAAACAATAAAATCAATGCCTTTTTGCTTGGCATAGGCGATTTTATCAATGGCTTTGATGCCGCAATCCAGTACGATGATCAGTTTCACGCCATTTGCTTCTGCGTAGCGGATGCCTTTGTCCGACACGCCTGAACCTTCGTCGTAGCGATCCGGGATATAATAATCCAGCGTGGAGGAATAGGGGCGGAGATACTTATAGACCAACGCAACGGCTGTTATTCCGTCTACATCATAGTCTCCGTAAATTAAAATTTTTTCCTTGTTGCCCAAAGCCTTGTTCAATCGCTTCACGGCTTTATCCATATCCGGCATCAGAAAGGGGTCGTGGAGATTACTTAGGCTGGGTTTGAAGTATTTTTTCGCTTCTTCGGCCGAAATGACTCCCCGTTCTACGAGCAAAAACCCCACGATGGGGTTATAGCCTAATTCCGCAACCATTTTATCTCTGTTTTCTAATTCTTCTTGTGTAGAGGGTCGAAAATTCCATTTTGTCATTATATATAATTTTTCTTTTTATTTCGATGTGAGATTCTGCAAAGTAAATCAACCATGTAAAGATAGCTATTATTTTTTGCGAATGCATTTTTTGCCTCGGCGATTCATGTCCCGGGGCGTAAAAAGAGGGCGACGTATGTCGGGATTTTTTTACCGACCTTACGTCGCACAGGATGTTTTGGAATGTGATTCTCCGGCTTGCGGAGGTTCTGAGGTTCTTATTTTACCCCTTCGGGGAGGGCTTCTTTGTAGTCGTAGCGATAGGTGATATAGGTAGAGGTCGGGAAATCTTTGGGTACTTTTTGGGTCACTTTGCCGGTGGCCGCCCATTCTGCGCCGCGCAGCAGGGTGACTTGGAAACCGGTGCATTGCATGGCCGGATTATTTTCGTAGGTAGGTCCGCAGTGTCCGAGCATGGTGTGGAAGATGCGGGCTTTTCCGTAGTTGACGGTAAAAACGAGCGGTTCTTCGCGTCCCGAACCTCCCGTGGCGGTATCGGACTGGGCGGTGTATAGCAGCGAAGCTATATTTGCCGGGCCGCGCATACGGTCGTAGAGTTCATCCGGGGCATGAGACCAGCGGTTGGGCAATCCGTCAACGATGGGGTGTTCGCTGTTGCGGGCGATCATCATGTATTCATGCTGACGACCGTGGGAACCGCCTCTACCCGGGGAGTTGTCCCGGATCAATTCACCGTTGGACCAGTAGGCGTAGGGTCCGGAGTGTTCGTTTCGTCCTTCCCATCCTCCCAGGGCGCATATTTTGTTGTATTCTTCCCATTGGGGGAAGGAGTTATCGGCGGCGTGATACACCACGATGCCTCCGCCTTTGGCGGCATAGTTTTCAAAGCGCTTCATGGTTTCTTCGGGCCAGTTGTCTCCGTTATAATCCAGGACCACCAGGTGGTATGGGGTGAAGTCGATCAGGAAGTTCGACAGGTCTTGTCCTTTTTCGGGGGAGATCATGAAGTCGACGGAGAACAGGCCGGAGTTTTCCAGGATGTCCTTCAGCACAAGATGACTAACCTGCCAGTTGTGATTGTTCTGACCGGTAATAATGAGCGTTTTCAGCGGCTTGCGGGCCGATACGACGCAGGCGAACACCAAAGCGGCGCCCAGCAATAAAAAAGATTTAATAACTATGGAACGTTTCATGGTCAATGTATCTATAATTTAATTTGTAATTTGTATAATTTGTATTGTTTATGTAGTTTATGTATTGTTTCGATTCATATTTCATTCAGGCAAATATACTAAATCGGATCGAATAACCTACTTTTGCGCCCATAATATACCGGACATAATCCTGCAGATGAAACCTATTTTTCTTTTACTTCTCCTGTGTGTGCTTTCCTTCCGGGCCGTTGCCCGGGATGCCGATAGTTGGCGCGATCAAATGTTGTTGCTTGTTTATTCTCCCCGTTATTTCGGGCCGAACGCCTTTCCTGTTCCGGAGCTTCGTTCCGGTCTTTCGCCCGTGCATTATGAGGCCGAGGTGCGTGGCGAGTACCATGCCTATACGGGGGATAAAACCCGGGATTTGTTTTTTCGTCTCCTGATGCCTCTTATTCGGGGGAAGGCGGGGATCGAGTTCGGCTTCATTGCTTTGGAGAAATACAAATTAAGTCCTGCGACACAAAGCGAGCGACATGCGATTGAGACGGAATGTCCGCCGAACGAATCCTACCACGGCGACGTCACCCTGAGCGCCTACTACCAGCTTTTTTCCAGCGAGCGATGGTGTGACGCCATGTTCAGCCTCAACCTCAAGACCGCAAGTGGCGGACGCCTGTGCGACGCGCGTTTCACCGACGCCACCACCTACTGGGTGGAAATCACTGCCGGGCGGAACCTTTTGGAAAGTCCCGGCAAGCGTTATGCGTTGCGTCTGCAAGCCATGGCGGGGTTTTATTGCTGGATGACCAACGACCTGATTCACCGCCAGAACGACGCCCTGCTTTACGGCGCCGGCATCACCGCCCGGCTTTGCTCCTTCAGCTTTTCTTCCTCCCTCGCCGGGTTTTCCGGATATAAAAACAACGGGGACCAACCCCTTTTGTGGCGCAACGATCTCCGGACGGAATACCGCAACAACATCCTTAGCCTCCGCTACACGCACGGGATGCAGGACGCCCTGTACGAAACCTGTTCCGTGGCCTACATACGAAGATTCTGAGATTTGTTTTTTATATCGAAAAGGGGATGGGTTGTTCGGGAATCAAGGAATCGTTGCATTTTCTTCATTTCATGATAATATCATCGTTACGAATGCCCTGAACTCCGAAATTGTCATCAAAAACTTTCCCAAAACGATAGGTCATTTTCAATTCCATGTTGAACATATTGTTTGTCGTTGTTGCCGTTTGGCTGAAACCGGGCGCATGGATATACTGTTTCGTTTGGGAATAAGTGGCAAACAAATCAAAACAATTCCATTCAACCTTCCATTTGTCCCGGAATAAGCGGGTCTGAACATTCAACAGGAAAATCGGCGGCATAACACTTGTAGCAGCCAAGGAATAATCTTTGGAATTATAAATCCCGCTTAAGTTTACCAGGAAACCCTTTCCCAAGGAGGCGCCCAAATTTATATTCGCATTGCAGGAAAACCCTTTGTTTTCATTCACTATCACAGACCCGGAAGCGGAAGAAAAATAATGGTAATTTATTCCGCCATTTGTATTCAAGGTAAACCCTCCGAAAAGTTTCGTGTAAAATCCCATGGACAGCCCGCTTCGGAAGGCGTTTCCCAGATTCTCGTAGCTGTTTACAATCCTTTCCCCATCGTTTGTAAGCGTTTCGGAAATAAGATTCGTATACCGGTTGTGAAGCATATTCAAGGATAAAACCTGTCCGCCTTTCCTGTTTTGGGTCACACCGATTCCATAACTGTAACGCTCCTGGGGAAGAAGACCCGGATTGCCGACAAGGACATAAAGCGGATTGAAAACAATCGGATTCCGATTCAGGTAATCGGCAGCAGGGCGGGTAATCTTCTTTGAATAACTAAGACGGATATTCGTTTGGTAAGGCAACTGGTACAGGATTGAAAATACAGGCAAAATGTGATGATACGTATGCCTCACCCCCTCATTCGCGTTGCGGGTATATTCCGCAAATAAAGAGGCCGACATGGAAAGACCGTTGCCGAGCCTCGCATTCAAATCCCCATAAACGGAATGGATGTTCTGAGAGATAAAAAACGCCCGGTCCAATTCATATTTCCTGAAAACAGTCTTATATCCTGCCGTCAAATCAAACCTGTGTGCAAAAACAGAGAGGTTGTTTCTTTCATACACCCCCTCGGCCGAATATTCCTTGATTCCCGAACGAACCTTCCCCTTTTCGATATACTCCGTTTCATTCCGATTCAGATAATTCAGATACTTCCCCTTGATGTATACGTAATGGTTTGCATTGATTTCATATTTATAAAGAACATTCCACTGCCTGTTCCCCCAGGCTTCCGTACTGTGGTATGCGTACTTCGTAAAATCATCTTCCCCCGGAAGTTTGGTGCGCACGTCATTCTCCGTATGAAATCCGTAACGATAGATATATCCGCTTAAAAGCAAGTGGGATTTAGGCGCCGGAGCGATTCTCATGCGTGCGGTTAGATAATCCTGCCATCCTTTGGTTTCCCGGTCGGCTGTTTGCCGGCTCACCCCGTCCGGATCCTCGCGGTCTAATGCTATATAACTGTTTTGATTATTCACCTGGTAAGAATAGGCGGCATGGAACGTAATAAATTTGTT
>JAITKB010000006.1 GCA_031278605.1 Tannerellaceae bacterium | reverse complement strand
AACAAAGTTTTTATCAAATTTATTTATTTGTTGTTTGAAAAATGGAATTTATTTTTTTACTTCTTTTGCTGGTATTTGTTTCCTGCGGAAAAGACGAAGACTATTACGTCGAAGCGGGTTTTACCCTATCCGTTACTGATCCGGAAACAACCGTATTACCACCTATGTTTGAGACCAAAATGACTCTGCCGGCCTCCCCTGCCGAAGGGGCTGTCTTTAGATTATATTATGGAGATCCTGTAAATCCATCCTTCAGGGACGGAGTAGTGAGAGGGAATGCGTTGATTTTTGATCTGCCGGTCTTTCTTTCCACACAAAATCCCGGAAGATTAGTGGCGAAGCATTTAAGCGGCTTTTTCTCCAGTAACTTCATCGAAGACAGTCTTTATGCGGACAGTGATGATCCTTCGACGGTTCAACTCACGTATGCGAACAACCGCTATCAAGTCGAATTGCGTTTCAAACATACGAACGCATTCGCAGTGGTTACGGCAGAAGCGGATGGGAAAACCGTAAGTGAAGAGATAGAACGTCTTGGCCTGCGATTACAGATTGGAAATGAAGAGCAGGAAGTCGTCGCATCCCAAGGGGAAAGAGAGATGATCCTACTGGCCAATTCGACATTGAAAGGCGTGCATATCACTTTCAAAACCGGTCGAAGCGTGTATCTGGAAAGTCTTTCCGATGTTTTTTTTGAAAGCAATAAGCGTTATGCCATTCATGCTTCTTTGGCGACCGATACCGTTCTTGTTACCGAGCCGGGGCAGGTGGAAGACTGGCGTGTGGGCGAGAGTTTGTTGCATGACGGCTATGGGCGGGAGATTGTTTATATTCGAACGGCCGCTGATCTGAAAAGGTTGGCGGAGCGGGTCAATAGCGGCGAGAAGTCGGCCTCAAGCAATCACCACAATGTGCTTGAATTTTATGCGTATCAGCAGGCGGATATTGATTTAAGCGCCTATGATAACTGGGAACCTGTGGGGACTGCGCAATATCCGTATTTCAACAGTGTATACGATGGCAACGGCTACACGATCACGGGCCTGAAGCTTAAGCGCCATACGCCCTATAACGGTTTGTTCGGGTATGTAGCCGGGGCCAATATAGAAGAAGTACGTATCAAGGCCTGTGATATTGAGTCGACTTCCGATTATAATGGCGCACTTGTGGGTTACGCGACCCATAGTTCCGCCCCGAATGAAATGTCTTATTATCCATCGGTTAAGCGCTGCACGGTCAGCGGTTCTGTGAAGGGGCGCAAGCATACGCAGGGCTTGGTGGGCCAAGCCGACCAAATAGACTTTGAGGGAAATACAGACCGGGTAATTGTTGTTTTGGTCGAGGAAACGAACCCATAAAAACTTACGAAAGATGAATAAATTGATTTACCGCATGGGCGTTTGGGTTGTCCTTCTCAGCGCTTGCACGCACCAGGGTGGCCGGGATTTGCCTCTTTCCCTGTCTTTGGATTTTTCCATCCCGACACAGCCCCTAACGAATTCACCCCATACGGCGGGTTGGAGGGCCGGGGACACGCTTTGGATTTCGGTTTGGTGGAACCATACCCTTTCGCAACAGCCGACAAGGGCGGAAGACCTGCTATTTCCCCTGGCGTATGAGGGGGGGAGATGGCTATCGCCCGAGGGTTCTTATTTTTGGCCCTACCAGGCATTTCTCGGCTTATTCAAAGCCAGGTATTACGGTCCGGAGGGCAGAGGCGGCGATTCGATCGAGAGCTGCTATTCCGATGCAACGGTTTTCAGGGGCGAAGCGGTGAGATTTGCTTCCTTCCGTTATGACCATGGGCGTTGTATTTTCACCGGGCGTCCTCCGGGTTGGGAGCTATATATATATGATACCGTGGGCGCCCGGCGTGGTGTTTCCGACGGGTTGATTTCCGGCCCGGACACGTTTTATTTCAACGATTCCGATACGTTTCATGAATTGGAGGTTTACCCCGCAGGCTCTGCTTTTCGGGGGAAGCGCCCAAGCTTTACCTGGAGTGCGGGTTCCTCCTGGGTGGTTGATTTAAGCGCCTTGGTAGACGAACTGTCTTTAGTGGTTAACTAATTGATTACGAACTCCGTAAGAAACCACCTATCATTTTCCCGTAGACCTCGAAAAGCTGCGTCCCACTCGAGCCGAAATTCCTGTGCACTCGAGCCGAAGCCGGAGTGCACAGAAAGTTTTGCCGGAGTGCACAGGAAATTTTGCCGGAGTGCACTCGAGCTGCGGGCCTTTTTGGGCGTTCGATGGGAAATTCCATATATTTGCTTCACGAACATGAGAAATGCATGAAAGACAATCCTGTTTTCGGTAGATTATTGCTGTTGCTGCTCCTTACCCTGGCCCTGTGTCTGGCTTTGCATGGGTTGCCGGACAGGTTCCTGGGGCAGAGAATCAAGAAGATAGATCTCCTTGCCGATATTCGCAAAGATGCGGATCCGTTGTTGGCGTCGATGGATTCCCTGCGCCGGGCCTTGGAATCCGCCGAGCCTTTGGAGCCGTTTTCGGAGGCGGATACGGCGACCACCTTGCCCGCCGCGGTCGACTCCCTGGCCCTGGTTGCCGCCTTGCGCGATTCGATTTCCCGGGTGATGAACCGGGAGAAAGGCCTTAGCGATGCGCAGGGCGTGCGCATCGAGGATTTTTCCGAAGGCCATACGGGACTGAAACGCTTCTTTGCCGCCCTGAAACACAGCCGCAACCGCCCGGTGCGCATCGCCTTTCTGGGCGATTCCTTTATCGAAGGGGATATTATGGTAGCTGATTTCCGCAGCGCCCTGCAGGAACGCTTCGGAGGACACGGCGTGGGATTTGTGCCCCTGGCCTCCATCGCCTCGCTCTACCGCCCGAGCATCGACCAGCAGGCCGAAGGCTGGAAAATGTATTCGATCGTCCACGACAAAATCCCCGGATACACCCTTTCGGGCCTGGCCTTTGAAGCCCAATCCGACCCGGCGCGCCTGGCCTTTCGGACAACGACCCGGTACGCCGGACTGAAACAGGTCAATAGCCTCAAATTCCTCTACGACCGCAACGAAAATACGGTGATGCAACTCGTCTACAACAGCCTCCTGGATACCGTGACCCAGGCGCTTGCAGGGACTTCCTCGGTGACCCAGTACGAATTGCGCGATACCCTCTCGGAGGGCAGTCTGGTCTTTACCTCCACCCAGGGCTTCCGCGCCCTGGGCGTCGCCCTGGAAGATGAGACGGGCGTCGTCGTGGATAATTATTCCCTGCGCGGCAACTCCGGCCTGATCCTTGGAGGACTCGACCCGCAGGTCTGCGAAGCCTTCCGCGCCATACGGCCTTACGACCTCATTATCTTGCAATACGGCCTCAATGCCATGGACGAAAACATGCTCGATTACGGATGGTACGGCCAACGCATGGCCCAGGTAATCCGGCATTTCCGGCAGTGTTTCCCCGAGGCGGATCTCCTCCTGGTGAGCATTCCCGACCGGGCCAACCAATACCACGGCGCCTTTTCAACCATGCCCGCCGTCCTGGCCCTTCTGCACACCCAGCGGCGAACGGCTCGCTCGACGAAAACCCCCTTCTGGAACCTGTTCGGAGCCATGGGCGGGGAAAACAGCATGGCCGAGTTTGTCGCCAAAGGCTGGGCCTCCAAGGACTATACCCACCTGACCTTTTCGGGTGGACGCGCCATCGCCGGATATTTCATGAAAGCCCTGATGCTTGAAAAAGAATTTTATGACGCCTCGGAACCTGCCCGCTAAACTCCTGCGCCTGACCCTCGGGGCGGGACTCCTGACCCTGACCGCCGGAATCTCCCGGGAACGCCTCCCGGATACGGAAAAATCCCAACTCCCCTTCCGGATTGATTCCCTCTGCATCCTCTCCGACCCGCACCACACGCTGAGGACCTTCTTCGCAGAACTCGACAGTCTGAGCGCCGGAAAAGATACGGTGATTGCCGTCGTTCATTTGGGCGACTCGCACGTTCAGGCCGGACATTACAGCGGACGCATCATGCGTCTGCTCCAGCAACGCTACGGCAATGCCGGACGAGGGTGGATCGCTCCCCTTAAAATAGCGCGCAGCAACGAACCCGACGATTACTTCGTCTCAACCCTCATCAAGGAATGGACCATCGGGCGATGCATCCAACAGACGCCCCGTTGCCCCATCGGCCTCGGAGGAATCGGGATTCAAACCCCTTCCCCGTTTGTCAACTTCGATATCCGCATCGCCCCCGTGAACGGCCAAGGCTATGGCTTCAACCAGGTCATTGCCTACCGGGGAGGGCAGTCCATGCCCCTGTTGCCCGCCGGCAAATTCCGCGAAACAGCCCGGCTGATCCCCGCCCAGGGGCCCACAACGCCGGAAATGATAGCCGACACGATCCGCCTCTCGGCCGCCTCCGACACCCTCCACCTGCAAAGCACCCGAAGACAGGCAGGCAGCGATTCCCTGTTGCCCGCCGACAACTTCCGCAACCTGTACTACGGCTTCAACCTGACCAACGGACAAGCCGGCATCCTCTACCACGCTATCGGCGTCAATGGCTCCATGTTCGTGAACTATACCCACCCGACCTATGTCCGTCAACTGGCTACCCTCCAACCCTCGCTGCTCATTGTCTCCCTGGGCACCAACGAGAGCTTCGGCAAACGCTTCACCACAAACGCCTTCTACGACCAGGTCCGGGCCTTCTTCCTCCTCGTGAAAAAACACCTGCCGCATACCGCCATCCTCTTTACCACGCCGCCCGAATGTTTCAAACGGGTGGTGATCAACAAACAACGCCGATACGTACGCAACGAAAATACCGAACGCATCGCACAGGCCATTCTCCGCATCACCCAAGAAGAAGAGGTCGCCTGCTGGGACCTGTTCGCCGCCACGGGCGGAAGACGCTCCTGCGAACAATGGTTCGCCGGCAAATGGATGGGACGCGACCGGATCCACTTCAACAAAGAAGCCTACCGAGAACAAGGCCTGCTGCTCTTTAACGCCCTGATAAACCTGAAGGAAAAGAACCAAACCCACCCCGAACGATGAACAACTTCTCCCTGGATAAGTTAGGAAATGAATTCCTGTATCAACCCGACGCCCCGATGCTGTTCGGCAGCGGACTGTTCCTCTTCCTTTTCATCGGCTTCCTGATGATGTACATGCTGCTTAGAAAACACCGGACCGCACGCCTGGTGTATGTGGCCCTCTTCTCGCTCTTTTTCTACTACAAAAGCAGCGGCTTGTGGTTCTTCCTGCTGATCGGCACGGCTGTCTCCGATTTCTTGATCGGACGCCGACTCTCACTCACCACGTCGAAACCCCTGCGCCGGCTCCTGGTAACGCTCAGCCTGTGTGTGAATCTGGGGATGTTGGTCTACTTCAAGTATTTCAATTTCCTGATAAACCTGTTCTTCCATGGGCAAACCTCGGACATCTTCCTGCCGGTGGGGATTTCTTTCTTCACCTTCCAGTCCTTGAGCTACATTATAGAAATATACCGGCGACGGATAGAACCGGTTTACCGTTGGATAGACTATCTGTTCTATGTCTCTTTCTTCCCCCAGTTAGTGGCCGGCCCGATTGTCCGTGCCCGCGAATTTATCCCCCAAATCTACCCCCCTCCCTCGCTTACTCGTGCACAACTCGGGGAAGGACTCTTCCTGGTGATTTGCGGCCTTATCAAAAAAGCCGTGATTTCGGATTATATCAGCCTGAATTTCGTGGATCGCATCTTTGACGCCCCACGCCTGTACACCGGCCTGGAAAACCTGATGGGCGTCTATGGCTATGCCCTGCAGATCTATTGCGATTTCTCCGGCTATTCCGACATGGCCATCGGGATCGCCTTGCTCCTGGGATTCCGCTTCCGCATCAACTTCGACTCGCCCTATCAATCGGCTACGATTACGGAGTTTTGGCGACGTTGGCACATCTCCCTCTCCTCCTGGCTGAAAGATTTCCTGTACATCTCCCTGGGAGGAAACCGAAAAGGGAAAATCCGTATGTACATCAACCTGATGATAACCATGCTGCTGGGCGGATTATGGCATGGCGCTTCCTTGCGATTCTTGCTTTGGGGCGCCCTGCACGGCCTGTTCCTTGCCGTGCACAAATTCGTGATGGAACGCTTTGGCAGTTTCAAACCGACAGGCAAGGAGATGAATCCTCTCCGCCATATATCCGGCGTCCTGATTACGTTCCACCTGGTTTGTTTCGGGTGGATATTCTTCCGCGCTTCCTCCATGCAGGTCGCCTGGGATATCCTTACGCAAATTACCCGGCACTTCCATCCGGAAGTGTTCGGACAGTTTGTCGCAGGATATAAAAACGTATTTCTCTTAATGCTTGCGGGGTATCTCTTTCACTTTATACCCAAACGCATGGAGGCAGGCATACAGGGTCTTGTTACCCGTTCGCCCCTCTTGCTGCAAGCCTTGCTGCTGGCGGCTGTTATCTTCCTTGTCGTGCAGATGAAAAGCGCCGGGGTACAACCCTTTATTTATTTCCGGTTTTGATTCAACCCACCTATACAGTAACATTAAAAACAAAAGAAATTATGGTCAACTTTTCATTGGAAGGAAAGATTGCGCTTGTAACAGGCGCCTCCTACGGTATCGGATTTGCAATTGCATCCGCCTTTGCAGAAGCAGGGGCGGAGATCGTATTCAACGATTTAACGCCGGAACTGACGGAAAAAGGCCTTGCCGCCTATCAAAGCAAAGGAATCCCGGCACACGGCTACGTCTGCGACGTGACAAAGGAAAACGAGGTGAAAGCCTTGGTGGAAGAAATAGAAAAGGAAGTCGCTCCGATAGATATCCTGGTGAACAACGCCGGAATCATCCAACGCATCCCCATGCACGAAATGACGGCCCAAGAGTTCCGGCAAGTGATAGATGTAGACCTGAACGCTCCTTTCATCGTGGCGAAAACCGTTATCCCTTCGATGATGCGGAAAGGACACGGAAAGATTATCAATATCTGCTCCATGATGAGCGAACTTGGACGCGAAACGGTGTCCGCCTACGCAGCAGCCAAAGGAGGACTTAAAATGTTGACCCGCAACATCGCTTCGGAATACGGCGCATACAACATCCAATGCAATGGCCTCGGCCCGGGCTACATCGCCACACCGCAAACCGCCCCTTTGCGCACCGAAGGACATCCCTTCAACTCCTTTATACTGGCCAAAACACCCGCCGCCCGCTGGGGTACACCCGAGGACCTGGCAGGCCCCGCCCTCTTCCTCGCCTCAGATGCTTCAAACTTTGTGAATGGGCATATTCTTTACGTCGACGGCGGTATTTTGGCCTATATAGGCAAGCAGCCTCAATAAATAAGAATGGGTTTTTTATACATAATCCTGCAGATTTCTGCGGAGTATTTTCAGTGTTTGCGAGATGCGATAGGCGACCGTTTGGGGCGATACGCCGGTGCGAAGGGCAATTTCGTTGTAGGTCAGACGAC
>JAITKB010000130.1 GCA_031278605.1 Tannerellaceae bacterium | reverse complement strand
GGCACAGGCTGTGCCGCAATGAAAACAAAAAAAATACCCCTGGCACAGGCTGTGCCGGAGTGAAAACAAAAAAAAAAGTCGCGGCACAGGCTGTGCCGGAGTGAAAACAAAAAAAAAGTCGCGGCATTCCGGGGGAATTCGGAGTGCGACCCGGGGGAATTTCGGGTGGAGCCGGAATTTTATACCTTTGCCTTCCTTAAAAATTAGAATTGAAATGCCTTTAAATGTACCCAAGAACCTGCCGGCAGTCGATCTGCTGAAAAAAGAACACATCTTCGTGATGGATTCCCTGCGTGCTTCGCATCAGGATATTCGCCCCTTACGCGTGCTGGCGCTGAACCTGATGCCGCTTAAGATTACCACAGAAACCGATCTGATTCGTCTGCTTAGCAATACGCCCCTGCAAATTGAACTCGAATTCATGAAAATCAAAGGGCATACACCCAAAAATACACCCATAGAACACCTGCGCGAGTTTTATAAAGACTTTGACCGACTGGCCGATAGCTGCTACGACGGATTGATCGTCACCGGAGCGCCCGTGGAACAACTCCCCTTTACCCAAGTGGCCTACTGGGAAGAACTTGCCGGAATCCTCGACTGGGCGCGCAAACACGTGACCTCTACCTTCTATATCTGCTGGGCGGCGCAGGCGGCCCTCTACCGTTTCTACGGCGTCCCCAAATACGACCTCCCGGGCAAATGCTCCGGGGTTTTCTCCCATACGCTGCATCAGCCCCATCTGCCTATTTTCCGCGGATTCGACCAGGAATTTTATGTCCCGCACAGCCGGTATACGGAAATCAGACGGGAAGATATTGCTGCCAATGAAGACCTTACGCTCCTGTCCGAAAGCCCCGAAGCCGGCGTCTATATGGTGATGTCCCGCGGAGGACGCGAGTTTTATATCACCGGACATTCGGAATACGCTCCCGATACGCTCGACAAGGAATATCAACGGGATCGACAAAAGGGCTTGAACGTTCCGCAACCCCGGAACTATTACCGCAACAACAACCCCTCGCACCCCCCCCTGGTACGCTGGAAGGCACACGCCAACCTGCTCTTTACCAACTGGCTCAACTATTACGTCTACCAGGAAACACCCTACCGGATAGAAGATATTCGTCACCTGACGGAGATTGCTGCGCCCCTCTGAACTTCCGGTGCAAAGGGCGATGGAGGAACCCCCCGAATGTGTATATTTGCCGGAAAACAAGCTTAAAAACAAACTTAAAAACAAACCGTATGAAACGATTCTTTTCTATTGCTTTATGCCTCTCGATCCTCTTGCCGGCCTGCGTCGGAGAGAAAACCTTGGACCCCAAGAAACCGGTGTACGTGACCGTTGCCACCACCCTGGGAGAGGTGACCGTCCGACTCTACGACGATACCCCCCTGCACCGGGATAATTTTGTCAAACTTTGTAAGGAAAATGCCCACAAAGGCGTGATATTCCATCGCGTAATCAAGGATTTCGTCGTCCAGGGAGGAGACCAGGAAAGTAAAGCCCGCGTGCCGGGAGCCCTCTACGGAGAGGGGGACGGCGGATACACCGTGCCGGCGGAAATTCTGCCCCATTATTTCAATAAACGCGGCGCACTGATCGACGCCAAAGAACTCGACGCACAAAATACCGAACGAGCCTCAGCCGGGACGCAGTTCTGTTTCGTGCAAGGAGCCGTCCTGACAGACGAACTGCTGGACCAACGAGAAACACGAATCAACGACATCCGGCGTAACTGGCTATACCATAAATACCTCGAAGACTTGAAAAAGGAAAATCCGGGCCTGGAAAACGATTCCATCCTCGCCGTTCGCGCCTCGGTGATGGTGGCCGATACCCTTTTGGAAGCAGGACCGGTGACAATCCCCGCCGACCGACGGGAAATATACAAAACCCTCGGCGGAGTCCCACACCTGGATGGATCGGTAACCATTTTCGGCGAAGTGGTGGAAGGCCTCAATATTGTGGAAAGAATGTCCAAGGTGGCAACCGATGAAAACGACCGTCCCCTGGAAGATATAGTGATTTTGTATACCAAGGTGTTTCAACAGTAAAACAAAACCCGCCGGCCCAAAAGGGTAGGGGAGAGGAACCCCCTCCCGGAAAAGGAAAAGGGGATGTGCCGATTGATTGACGCACATCCCCTCCTTTTTTTATGGTTGGTTTCTATCCTTACCCCTCGTCGACTTCCTTCGGAGCCGGCTTGACAAAGAAAGCGCTCAGCTCAAAAAGAGCATACAAGGGGATAAAAACAAGAGAAAGAGTAAACGGGTCGCCGCTGGGAGTAATCAAAGCAGCCAAAATCAACAACACAACAATGGCATGACGCCTGTATCGTGCAAAGAACCCCCGGTGCAGAAGCCCCAACTTGGAAAGCAGCCAGGAAAGCAAAGGCATCTCGAAGATGATACCCATGATGAAAATCAACATCAGGAAGTTATCCATGTAGGAATCCAAAGAAACCTGCTCCGTGATGGCTTCGCTGATCTGGTAGGTCGCCAAAAAACGCAAGGTCATGGGGAAAACCATGAAATAACCTACCGCGCATCCCAAAAAAAACATCCCCGTACCAAACAAAAACACCCAACGAACACTCCTCTTCTCGTTCTCGTACAAGGCCGGACTGATAAAACGCCACACCTCGAACGTAAGGTAAGGAAAGGCACACACCAAGGCCAGCCAAAACGAAGTGGTCATGTGCGTGAAAAACTGCGTGGCCAACTTGATGTTTATAATGGAAATCCGAAACGCACGGTCGCAAAACTCGCTGAGAAAAGAAAAAGAGGAACCAACGGTGCATAACAAACGGTAGGTAATGAAATCACCCCGCGTAGGAGCCATGATAAATGAATCGAAAATGCCGTTCTCACCCCGCATGAAAGCGAAAAAGACAACAGCAAACAGAATCAATGACAGAATGGAACGGAACAAAGTCCAGCGGAGTTCCTCCAGGTGGTCCCAGAAGGACATTTCATCGTGTTGCATCGCTCCGGCCTTATTTCTTGTCGGGGGTATTGTCCGGGTCGCGTAAATTAATATCGTCTTCCAATCCCTTTACGCCGTCCTTGAAGTTCTTCACACCCTTGCCGATGCCTTTCATCAATTCGGGGATTTTCTTCCCGCCGAAAAGCAGCAAGACAATAATCGCAATAATGATAATTTCACCGGTTCCCAGATTCGGGAGAAATAATAAATGATTCATAAAAACTGTTTGTTTAATGGTTTGTAATCTACTGTATTTATGCGGCAAATATACGATATGAAAGCGTACAGGAGGCTATAATTCAAAATTTATTACCTTTGCCCCGTCTTAAAAATCCGAAATTAGAAAAAGATTAGAACAATGAAAGCTTATGTATTTCCAGGGCAAGGCGCCCAGTTCACAGGGATGGGTAAAGAACTCTATGAGAAGAATCCGCTTGCCGGGGAATTGTTTGAGAAAGCCAATGATATTCTGGGTTTCCGCATTACCGACCTCATGTTTGAAGGCACCGACGAAGATCTGAAACAAACCAAAGTAACACAACCGGCTATCTTTCTACACTCGGTGGTTCTTACCAAAACCTTGGGCAAATCCTTCGCACCGGATATGCTCGCCGGACATTCCCTGGGCGAATTCTCCGCCTTGACTGCCGCCGGAGCACTCTCCTTTGAAGACGGACTGACCCTGGTGGCCAAACGCGCACGCGCCATGCAGAAAGCCTGCGAACAAGCCCCCTCAACCATGGCCGCCGTACTGGGACTGGCCGATGATAAAGTGGAGGAAATCTGTGCGACCGTTACCGGCGAAGGCGATGTGGTGGTCCCGGCCAATTACAACAGCCCGGGACAAGTGGTCATATCCGGCACCGCCATCGGCGTGGATAAAGCGTGCGAACAACTCTCAGCCTCCGGAGCCAAGCGGGTATTGAAACTCAAAGTAGGAGGCGCTTTCCACTCACCCCTGATGGAACCGGCACGGGAGGAACTGGCCGAAGCAATAGAAACAACGGCTATCGCCCCGCCCCTTTGCCCCATCTACCAGAACGTAGACGCCCTGGCTCAAACCAACCCGGCAATCATCAAAGCCAACCTCATAGCCCAACTCACCTCCCCGGTGCGCTGGACGCAAATAGTAGAAAATATGTTGGCCGACGGCGCTACGCACTTCATCGAACTCGGCCCGGGCGCCGTACTCCAGGGTTTGGTAAAGAAAGTAAACGCCAACCTTCTGACGGAAGGTTGGCAATAAGTGGGCAATATTAGACAACGGGCTCCCATCCCGGTTCGTACGTTCGGGACCATAAAGCCTGCGCCTCCGGACTATTTAAGATATGTCCGCTGGAAGGATCCACACGAAGACGCCGGCCGGTACGCCAGGCAATGTTGCCCAATTGAACCAACACGGTGCTTTTGTGCAATTCCGCTACATCGGCGTGGGGACGGCGATTGTTCCTGATGGCATCCAGGAAATCGGCAATGTGTACGATGTCCAGATTCGCCGCCGGACTTGAGGTATTCGTGCCGTCGATTACATCTTTAGAATCTACTTCTTTCACCAATTTATTGCTCTGATCGTATACGCGGTAACCGTTGTGACCGGTTTCCATGGAGCCTGTCTCGCCGTAGAAAACAACGCCCCGGTCTCCACCCTCCGATTTCCGGGCATTGCAACTGCGACCCTCCCACGTCACCAGGCAGTCGTCGCCAAACTGCAGGTTGATGATCTGCGTATCGGGGCTTTCCCAATCGTCTTTGAAAACAAAACGCGCACCTTCGGAACTCACCCCCGTGGGGAAGTCCACGCCCAATCCCCAACGGATAACGTCTAGCTCGTGCGTGCCGTTATTAAGCGCCTCGCCCGTTCCCCAGTGCCAGAACCAATGCCAATTGTAATGAATCAGGTTGTCGCGATAGGCGCGGCGCGGAGCCGGACCCTGCCACAGGTCGTAATCCAGCCCCGGAGGCACGGGCGTTGGTTTGCCGAAGCCGATAGAGACCCGTTTGTTGGTATACCAGCCCCGTGCAAAGTATACTTTCCCAATGATCCCGCCATGCAGTTCCCGGATCGCCTCCATGATACCCGGCCATGAACGGCGTTGGGCGCCTATCTGAACAACCCGGTTGTATTTCCGGGCGGCAGCAATCATCCATTCCCCTTCGGCGGGAGAATGGCTGCAAGGCTTTTCCCCGTATACATGTTTCCCTGCCCGGCAAGCCATAATAGCCGCCGGAGCATGCCAATGGTCGGGAGTAGCGTAATAGATGGCATCCACGTCTTTTACTTCCAAGACTTTGCGGATGTCTTTCTCGGCCTTCGCATTCCCGCCGGCCCGTTTAACAGCCTCCAATCCCCTGGCCAATGCCTTTTCCTCCACGTCGCAAACGTAGAGGATGTTCGCACCGTCAAGACCCTGGAAAAGCCTTGCCATACCGGCGCCCCGGCCATTGGCGCCCATAACGGCTACCTGAATCCGTTCGTTGGCGCCGACAATATGGGCGTAACTCTTAGCGCTGAAGGTCAGTCCCCCCAAGGATAAACCCATGCCCGTGGCCGTAACTTTTTTGATAAACTCTCTTCTGGATGTGTTTTCCATATCATTTAAAATTAGTGGTGATTTATTTGATAACTCTGATCTTTATGTTTCGGAAGGACACAACATCGCCGTGATCCTGCAAAAGGATATGCCCCTGCTTTATGTCGCCGAACGAAGGAACGCTGCCCTTGTATTTGCTGAGTTTGCAGGCCTCGCGGTATGCCGGGCTTTTGCGGTCGAAGAAAAGAACCCTTTCCCCGTTCAGGTAATGCGTCACATGGGTCCCTTTCGCTACGATATGCGCCTCGTTCCATTCGCCTACCGGTTTTTCTTTGTCTTTTTCCGGTGCAAACATATCGTACAAACCGGCTTGCCGGCGATTCTCGTCCCGTCCCAATTGGGCGTCCGGATGAGTTTCGTTGTCAATCAGTTGGTATTCCAGCCCCAGCCATCCTCCTTTTTCATACCGGACAAAAAAGTATTTGATGCCGCTGTTGGCTCCCGGCGTTACCCTGAAGTCGACTTTCAACTCAAAATCCGCGAATTGTTCTTGGGTCATCACATCACCGCCTCTTGTGTCACCGGCTTTCCCGACCGTCAAAACTCCGTCTTCCGTTGTCCAGCCTACGGACGGCGGGACGTCTTTTCCTACCGAGGTCCAGCCCTCCAGGTTCTTTCCGTTGAAAAGTAATCTCCAGCCCTGTTGTTCCTCTTTCTCCGTCAGGGTGTTGATTTGAGCCGCGCCGGTCATGGCGAAGAGGGAAAGGCTCGTCCATATAAAAATAATCTTGTACATACTTCCTGTGTATTTATAGTTGGGTATATCCGTTGTTTTGAATGATTTTCTGTGGATTGGACTGCATCACCGTCATGGGGACGGGATAAGCCAGCGCATGGTCGCTCCAGGTAAAAGCCGTATATCCGTCCTTGGCCTGTTCGGCAATCATGACCTCTTTGGCCCTGCCCGTGCGCACCAGATCAAACCAGCGGTGATTCTCGAATGCCAACTCAACCCTTCTCTCCTTTTCGATGGCCAGCAAAAGCGCTTCGTCGTTGGGGACATCGGTCGCTTCCAGATCCTTTAATAAACCCTCTGCCGGCTCTATCGCCGGATCGCCCGGCGTATTGCGTGCCCGTTGGCGGATTTTGTTTACATAACCGATAGCCTCCTGCCTGCCGGCGCCGGTTCTTACCAGCGCTTCCGCATACAGCAGGTAGATATCCGCCAGCCGGAGTTCAATCCAATTGTTGTCGTTGTCTGAGCCGCTGGTCGATACGTCGTAGTATTTGCAGACGTATTTATCGCTTTCCCAGGCGCCGGTTTTGGCATTGATCCAGCCGTCCCGCATGGATACATACTTGCGGGGATCTCCCGTTTCGTAGGCGTCCGACATATCCTGGGTCGGCGAGTTTTCACCTCCTTTATCACCAATCAACACCACTTCCTTGTCCGAGAAACGGGGGGCAAAGTTATTGTTCCACGGGCTGCCGGTGGCTCCGTTGGGCGCTCCCTTTTTGTATTGCACCTCAAACAGCGACTCCGATGTGTTCTTGTTCGACACATCGAAGAGTTCGCTGTATGTTGGTTGCAAAGCATATTGAGAATTGTTGATGATCGTTTGGAATTGCCCGATGGCTTTGGTATAATACTCGTTTCCCCGGTTGAGGGGATAGCCGGCCATGGTCATATACACCTTTCCCAGCAGACCGGTTGCAGCCCCTTTCGTTGCGCGGCCAATATCCGAAGCCCCGTAAGAGGCCGGGAGATTCGTTTCGGCAAAGGCAAGGTCTTCTATAATCAGGTCATAGATTTCCTGCAAAGAAGATCTGCCAAGTTCGTAGGCCTTGTCCTGGGTTATTTCCTTATCTACTTTTATTGCTCCGAGCAACTCGCCGTTCAGCGCATGTCCGCCGAAGATGCGGTTGAGGTAAAAGTACATCAAGGCACGCAGGAACCGGGCCTCCGCCTTGTATTGCGATTTTAACGTTTCGTTCTGGAAGTTTACGTTGTCTATCCTTCCTGTCACGATGTTGCATCGTAAGATCACATTGTAGCTATTGTTCCAGGTATCGTTCAGGAACGAATTTTCGGGCAGTAAGGGCGACGCGAAATCGTCGATGCCTTTTTCGTTTGCCGGATTACCGCTCAGCCAGGAATAGGTCGTATTGTCGGAACGTATTTCTCCCAGGCGTATGTATTGCGAATTATACAAATCCCTTAGCTTGCCGTAAGCAGATAATACGGCCTGATTCATATCGCTTTCCGTTTGATAGAAACCCTCCGCATTCAGTTCGGAGGGGGGATTCAGTGTGATGAAATCGTCGCTGCAGGATGCGCAGGTGAGAATTATCAGTAAAAAAACTATCTTTTTCATATCGCTTTATTTTAGTATTAAACACTCCTCAAAATGTAACGTTTGCGCCGATGATATAAGAGCGTGCCGAGGGATAACCCAGGTAATCGCCTCCCTTGGACAGCCCGTTGTTGCTTGATGCTTCGCTACTGTTTTCGGGGTCGTAGCCTACGTAATTTGTCAGCGTGAAGAGATTCGTGCCCGTCAGATACAGGCGCAGTCCTTTGAGGTGTAGCTTTTGGAGCAGCTTGCTGTCCGGATTATACCCAAGGGTGATGTTCCGCAGGCGCAGATAAGAGGCATCCTGCACCCAGGCCGACGAAGGGTCGCGTTGCCATCCGGAGGGCGTTCGGGTAGGACGAAAGTGAATACCGTCACCCGGTTCTTCCGGAGAACGCCAGCGCTTGAGCTGCTCTATCATACCGTTGCGGTCGCCGTGATAAATACCGCACATGCGCTTGAAGAAACTGAAGGCTTCCGCTCCGTAGGAACCGGTAAACTGAACGTCGAGCGTGAAATTCCGGTACGAGAAATTATTGCTGAACCCGGCCGTAAACAACGGATTATTGTCGCCCAGGATGGTCTTGTCGTTCTGGTCTAATATCCCGTCTTCGTTTACATCTTTATATCTCCCGTCGCCCACTTTGTCGGCTGCCAGGTGCGGATATCGATCCAATTCCTCCTCACTCATAAACACCCCCTCAAACACATAACCGTAGAAGCTGGCAATGGGATAACCCGGCAGGGTGATGAAGGCGTTGTTGGCATTGGGCGAACTGGCATAGATGGGGCGTTCGTCTACGCCCACTTCCAGCACTTTGTTTTTATTGAAGGAGATATTGAAGTTGCTCGACCATTTGAATTGGCCCGTCAGGTTGCGGGTAATGAGCGTGAACTCCATGCCCCGGTTCTGTATCTTCCCGATGTTCTGCATCTGGTTGGCATAGCCGGTGATGGTGGGCACCGGTACGTTCAGCAGCAGGTCGATGGATTCGCTGTCGTAGAAATCGCCTTCCAGCCGGATACGGTTGTCCGGCAGCCCTACTTCAAAACCGATGTTGTACTGGCGCGTCTTCTCCCAACTCAGGTCATCGTTTGGCATGGTATTGGGATTTACGGTATTTTGTAGCGCATCACCCGTGGGATAGAATCCGGTGGAAAGCCGTCCAATGGCCGAATAATTACCAATCCGGTTGTTGCCGGCAACACCGAAACTGGCGCGAAGTTTCAAATCGCTCACCTGTTCTACGTCCTGCATGAACTTCTCCTGCGAGATACGCCATCCGGCTGATACCGAAGGAAACGTGCCCCACTTCCGGTTGCTACCGAAGCGGGATGATCCGTCGCTACGAAGCGTTGCCGTGAGCAGATAGCGGTTGTCGTACACATAATTCACACGTCCCAGGTACGATATGAGTGAATACTCCGATTCGTCGCTGGTGAGGTTGTACATCGTACCGGCATTCAGGGTCATGATCTTATCGTTGGGAAATCCCCTGGATTCGCCGCGGATATGAGCATAGGCGTGTGCCTGGGTCGTATACCCCAGCAAGCCGGAGAGGACATGCTTTTCTGCGAGCGTTTTATTGTAGCTCAAGGTGTTTTCAATTACCCAATCCTTGTCCGACCATCGCTCGTTGCTGCCTTCCGCCGGTCGCGGGGCTTTGCTGGCGTCGAAGTCAATAAAAGACGCACGGTAGTTCTTGCGGTTATTTTCGCGGAGACCGCCATTGATACCAATCCGCCACTTGAGATCTTTTATGATTTCCCATTCGGCAAAGAACGTCCCCATCCATCCGTAACGTTCCCGTTTATCGTAGACGTTCTCGGCGATAGAGATAGGATTCGCCACGTCGCCGGCCAGAATTTCGGGATTCCTCACCATGGATCCGTACGTGCCGTCATCGTTTCTCAGCGGATAAATAGGAGGAAGATTCAGGGCGTACAAAATCGGAGCATCTTTCCCATTGGCCTGTTCCTTCCCGTCCGACATATAAGCAATCAGGCTCATACCCAACTCAAACGAGGAAGTGATTTGGGAAGACACATTGGTGCGGAAATTAAAACGTTCGTAATTCGTATTGAGCACAATCCCCTCCTGATTGGTATAGGTGCCGGAAAAGGTGTAGCGCGTATTCTCCGATCCCCCCGAAACCGACAGGTCGTATTCCTGTATGAGCGCGTTGCGAAACAGCAAATCCTGCCAGTTGTTATCCTCCATTTGCGCTACCGAGGCCGGGTCCAGGAAGTTGTACTTATACCCACCCGTTCCGTCGGGAATCATATACTGCGTGCTTGCCGAAGGGTAGAGCGAGCGCCGGGCGTTGGAATCGTTGATGCTGTGCGGCGACTTGTCCGGATCTTCGGCAATAACGCCGGCATCCAGCCAGGCTTGATTTCTTCCATCGATAAACCAGGCCACGTACTCGTTGCGGTTCATCATTTCGATGTCCTTTTCCCGTTGCTGAAACCCCACGTAGGCATTGAGCCGGACGCTGGGCTTACCGCTTTGCCCCTGTTTGGTGGTGATAATAACCACGCCGTTCGCCCCCCGCGAGCCATAGATAGCGGTAGAAGAAGCATCTTTGAGTATCTGGATGCTTTCTATGTCGGAGGGCGTAATCAGGTTCAGGGCGCCTTCCTCCATAGGGTATCCGTCAACAACATAGAGGGGATCGTTGGACGAAGTAATAGAACCTGTTCCCCTCACGCGGATGGTCAACCCTTCGCCTCCCGGCGCTCCGTTGATTTGCTGGATCATAACGCCTGCCGCTTGTCCGGCCAACGCTTCGCCGAAGTTTACAGCCGAGCGGTCTTTCAGGTTATCGGCTGAGACGGAAGATACGGCCGTTGTTACGTCCGAACGTTTTTGCGTACCATATCCTACCACTACAATTTCGTCTAATCGCTGGGTATCTTCCGTTAGTTTTACGCTGAGCGTTTGCAAATTCCCTACGCTTATTTCCCTTTGCGTATATCCTATGTAACTAAAGGTCAATACGGCTTGCTCCCGTACGATGATAGAGAATCGACCATCCAGGTCGGTAATCGTACCGTTGGTAG
>JAITKB010000114.1 GCA_031278605.1 Tannerellaceae bacterium | reverse complement strand
CTATCATGGGGTGATACCGGCCGCTATCATGGGATGATAGCGGCCGCTATCATGGGGTGATAGCGGCCGCTATCATGAGGTGATAGCGGCCGCTATCATGAGACGCAGTCGCGCGGTAGCCTTATCGGCAGGAAGGCTTGGGAAAAAGAGCCGTCAGAAGAGGAGTTGGGAGCGAATTTTGGTTGGGTTGTCGTCGTGCTTGAAGCAGTTGTTGAGGTGTTCGTCTAAGAAGCAGGCTTTGGTATTGTCTTGGAGTTGGATCTCAAGGATGCGGATGAGGGTTTGCTTGATCTCGGCGTCGAGAATGGGAGCGGCTGTTTCGATGCGTCGGCTCAGGTTGCGAGGCATCCAATCGGCGGAAGAAAGGAAGACGTCCTCGGCCCCCTCGTTGTAGAAATACCAGAGGCGGGCATGTTCCAGAAACACGTCTACAAGGCGGGTGATGCTGATGTTCGGGCTATAAGGCTGGTTGGGAATCAGGCAACAAACCCCGCGTACGATCAGGTCGATCCTTACGCCCGCCTCCCCGGCACGGTAGAGTTCGTCGATCATCTCCCGATCCTGTAGCCCGTTCATCTTCAAAATAATTCGGCCCCGCCCCCCGGCCTCGACCCGGGCAATCTCGCCCCGGATCCTGCGCCGTAGCTCCTCCGCCATATTGAAACGCGCCACCAGCAAACGATGGAAAACCGGCCTCGGACAGCTCCCCTCCAGCAGCAGGAAAACACGGCCGATCTCCTCGGTCAACTCCCTGTGGGCCGTCAAAAGAGCCATATCGGAATAGGTGCGGGCCGTCTTCTCGTTGAAATTGCCGGTGCTCAAACACCCCAGGCGTTGGCCCCCGCGGCAAAGGATAAGGGCCAGCTTGGCATGTACCTTGAGGCCGGGAATGCCGTACAGGATCCGTATCCCGGCCTGCTTCATGTACTCGGCGGTAGCCAGGTTGTGCTCTTCGTCGAAGCGCGCCTTTAGCTCGACAAAAACCGTGACTTTCTTCCCCCTTTGCGCAGCCTCCACCAGGGTATGGATGATGGCCGAGTTCTCGGCTACCCGGTATTGCGTGATTTTGATCTCCTCCACCTCCTCCTCCCTCGCGGCCTCGGCCAGGAGGCGAATCAGGGCGTCAAAGGAATGATACGGGAAATGCAGCAGGCGATCCTTGTTGCGAACGGCGCGGAACATCGGCTCGTCTTCCTCCGGAAAAGGCCGGCGACCCAGGCTGACCGGCAAGGATTCCCACCCAAGGCTTTGCCCCTGGGGCCGGGGCAGGCGGGCGAGGTCCGAGAGGTTCAGGTATCGCCCCCCGACCACCAGGTCCTCGCCCCGAATGTCGAAAGCCCGGCAGACAAAGTCCAGGAAATCCTGCGGCATCGCACCATCGTACATGAAGCGGCAGAGGTGGCCGATCTTGCGTTTCTTTACCTGGTTGCGCAGGGTCTCCACCAGGAGGTTGCCGGCTTCGTTTTCGATGTAAATATCGGCGTTGCGCGATATCTTTATGCTGTAACAGCTCTCGATCACATAGCCCGGAAAGACCTCCGCAAGGTTGGCGCGAATCACGTCGTCGATAAACATAATGTAGCTCACGCCCTTGTGCCGGGGCAACTCCACAAAGCGCGGCGTCTTGGCAAAAGGGATCTTAATCAACGCATAATGAAAGGCCGGGGAAACCCTTTCCGCCTCTTTCCTTTGCATACGCACAACCAGGTAAAGGCGCCGGTCGCGGAGAAACGTCCGGATAGCGCCCGTCTCCATCCTAACAGGCGAGAGGAAGGGAAACACCTCTTCGTTGAAAAAACTGCGCACAAACTCCGCATGGAAAGCCCTCGGTTGCGCATCCCGGTAAAGGCAAATCCGCTGCCGATTCAACCCCTCAAGGATCTGCTCCGAGAAGATCCGGTAGAAAACCTCCTGCTGCCGATTCACCTCAAGGGTAATCTCCGCCAGGGTTTCTTCGGCCTCCCGGCAGCTCTCTTCGTTCCATTTCCTTTTCAGGATCACGCCCCGGTGTTCGGCCACACGGATCTCGTAGAACTCCTCCAGGTTGGAAGCATAGATGGCAAGGAAACGTATCCGCTCATACAGCGGAAGCGTTTCGTCCCCGGCCTCCAGCAACACCCGGTAGTTAAAGGACAGCCAACTAATGTCGCGTTTGAAATATTGGTATGCGTTCTCGGGCATGATGTTTTCCATTGTCGGGCAAAAATAACGATATTGCAGGGTTTTAAAAACATACCCATCATGGAAATAGCAGCATTGGTGTCCGGAGGAGTGGACAGTTCGGTTGTGGTTCATCAACTGAGAGAGGCGGGATACCGTCCCGTCGTTTTTTATATCCGAATCGGAATGGACGAAAAAGAGGGCTACCCGGACTGCCCCGCCGAAGAAGACATCGAAATCGTCTCCTGGGTCGCCCGTCGCTACGGATGCCGCTTCGAGGTGGTTTCCCTTCAGCAGGAATACTGGGATAAAGTGGTGAGCTACACCATCGACTCCGTTCGGCGGGGACTGACGCCCAACCCCGACATGATGTGCAATAAATACATCAAGTTCGGCTGCTTTGAAGACTACTGGGGGAAAGATTTCGACAAAATAGCCACCGGACACTACGCCACAACCACCGAAATCAACCACCGGGTATGGCTCGCCACCGCCAAAGACCCGCTCAAGGACCAAACCGATTTCCTGGCCCAAATCACCAACCTGCAAATACAAAAGCTCCTCTTCCCCATCGGGCACCTCACCAAAAGCGAAGTCAGAAGCCTCGCCGCCGAACAACAACTGCCCTCGGCCCAACGCAAGGACAGTCAAGGCATTTGCTTCCTGGGCAAGATTCATTACAACCGTTTCCTCGAACGATACCTGGGCCGACGCCCCGGGAAAATCCTGGAAATGGAAACCGGAAAGACCCTGGGCACACACAACGGATACTGGTTTCACACCATCGGCCAACGCAAAGGCTTGGGCTTGAGCGGAGGCCCCTGGTTCGTTGTCAAGAAAGACATCCCGAACAACCTCCTCTACGTCTCCAACGGCTACGACCCGGAAACACAATACGGACGAACCGTCAACCTCCAAGGCTTCAGCTTCATCACCGAAGATATCTGGGGGGAATTTGCCGACACCCGGGCAATCACCTTCAAAATCCGGCATACGCCGGAGTTTACCCCCGGACGGATCCGACGCATCGGCGATGTCTACCGGATTGAATCCGAAACGAAAATACAAGGCATCGCCCCCGGACAATACGGCGTGGTGTACAGCAAAGACCACCGACTCTGCCTCGGCAGCGGAATGATTATTGACGAATCTTAAAATAACAGCGCATGAAGAAAAAATTAGTAGCCCTTACCGGCGCCGGCATAAGCGCCGAAAGCGGCATCTCCACCTTCCGGGATTCCAACGGACTCTGGGAAAAATACCGGGTGGAAGACGTGGCCACACCCGAAGGCTTTGCCGCAAACCCCGCCTTGGTCCTCGACTTCTACAACCAACGGCGACGACAACTATACACCTGCGAACCCAACCAAGGACACCGGGGACTCGCCGCCCTGGAAAAAGAATTCGACGTGCAGATCATCACCCAAAACGTGGATAACCTGCACGAAAGAGCCGGAAGCACCCGGGTGCTTCATCTGCACGGGGAATTAACGAAAGCCTGCCCCGTGGACAACCCCTCAGCCGTGTATGACATCCCCCCCGGCGTCGACCTTAGCCTGGGCGATACCGATCCGCGCGGCGTACAACTTCGCCCCTTTATCGTATGGTTCGGAGAAGCCGTGCCGATGATCGCCCCGGCCATCGAAGAAGTGGAAAAGGCCGACATCCTGGTTGTTATCGGCACCTCGCTCCATGTTTATCCGGCCGCCGGACTGCTCCACTACGCACCAAACGGCCGGCCCGTTTTTCTTATTGACCCCAAAGAAGTAGCCACCGGACGCCGGGACATCCTCTTTATCCGGGCAGGAGCCTCCGAAGGCGTAAAGCAACTCACGCAACGGCTGAAAACCTTCGGATGAAAACACACCACAGGGCTTGCATGGAAAGCCCCATCGGGAGGATTGAACTGACGGCCTCCGATACCCATTTGCTCCGTCTGCACTTACTCCCGCCACACCTCGGGGAGGCGGTCTCGTCTCCCAACCCTGTTCTGCGGGAAGCGATCCGTCAGTTGGAGGAATATTTTGCCGGACAACGCCGTTGCTTCCACCTGCCCCTGCAACAGGAGGGTACGCCCTTTAGACAAAAAGTGTGGGCGGAATTGCAAAAGATTCCCTACGGCCGGCGGATCTCCTATAAGGAACTGGCAAAAAGAACGGGGAATATCCGCGCTTGGCGTGCCGTGGGATCGGCCAACGGGAAGAATCGTCTCTTCATTGTGATTCCCTGCCATCGCGTGGTGCTTGCCGACGGAAAATTGGGCGGCTTTGCCTGCGGTCGGCAAGTGAAACGCTTCCTCCTGGAGATGGAGGAAAAATACGCTGCCGGGGAGTAAACCTCAGCGAGGAGAAGCCTTGGAATTGCCAATCGGTAAGGCTATAATGCCGAAAAGACCGCACAAGGCCGTCCATATCGACTGTACGGAATGTACCACCAGGGCGAAAGCGGCGGCGTCGGTATCCCTTACTCCGAAGCACATCAAGGAGGCAATCACCATGAAATGCCAGGGGCCTATCCCCCCCTGGATGGGAACGGCTACTCCGATACTGCTCATGGTAAAGGCAATTAGCCCGGCATTGGCGCCCAGGCTGCGGGTGAAATCAAACGCGTAAAAAGTGATGTAGAAGAAGAAAAAGTAGAAAGTCCAGATCAGAAGCGTTTGTAGCATAAAAAGTCCCTTGTGTTTCATTCGTGCGATGCTCTTCATGCCTTCCCATACATTCGATAGAAGTCCTTTGGCCTTTTGCACCAGAGAGAAATGATTCAAGCGGGTAAATGTAAACCAAACGGCTGCCGCCAGAATCAGGAAAATGCCCCCAATCCACAGCGCATGGGTATCGGAGGAAAACGCATGCATCAACTCCGGATTACGGGCTAAAAAGTGCTTGAAGAAACCGAAATGAAACGTAAAAACAAACAGCGCAAGCAAGCCAACGGAAACCGTATCGGCCAGACGGTCGATCAATAAGGTGCCGATGAGCTTGGGGAAAGATATTTTTTCGTATTTGGTGATAATACCGCAACGCCACACTTCGCCTACCCTGGGAAGAACAAAATTGATGGCGTAATTGCCCAGAACGGCATAAATCAGATTCCTCATCTTAAAGCGTTCGCCTAAGGTCCCGATAAGCAACCCCCAGCGATAGCCGCGAATGATGTTTGCCGCCAGCCCGAAAAGCAGAGAAACAAAGATAATGTCGTAACGTACGCCCTTTTGTATCACCTCAAGGATTTCCCCGAAGTCCATATCCCGATACAAAAACCAAAGCAACAAAATCCCTAAAAGAAGCGGAAGAAATACTTTAACGATGGTATTCAGAATCTTATTAAGAGCCATTGTGTGATGAGTTAACTATAAATTTATTTCTATAATTTATTTGTACTTTTGTGTGCTCGCAAAGGTAGAATTATTTTTAATCAATAAATTTTTCGTGTGAAGAAATGCTGAAGCCGGTTAGACCCAAAAAGGCGTTGGGACAACATTTCCTGAAAGATCTGCACATCGCGGCACGCATCGCAGAAACGGTGTCGGATTACAAGCACCTGCCGGTATTGGAGGTCGGAGCGGGCATGGGTGTTCTCACACAGTTTCTGCTGGAAGCCGAACATCGCCTGTGGGTGGTGGAACTCGACAAAGATGCGGTAACCTACCTCAACGAACGCTTCCCGTCCCTCAAAGGACACATTCTCGCAGAGGATTTTCTCCGCTTGGATCTTTCCCGTTTATTCCCCTCTGCCTTTTGCGTGATCGGCAATTACCCGTACAATATCTCCAGCCAGATATTCTTTAAGGTGTTGGACTATAAAGACCGCATCCCCTGTTGCAGCGGAATGTTGCAAAAAGAAGTGGCCGAACGCCTGGCTGCCGGACCGGGAAGCCGAACCTACGGGATTCTCAGTGTCTTATTGCAGGCATGGTATGAGGTTCGTTGCCTGTTTACCGTAAGCGAAGAGGTGTTTGAACCTCCGCCCAGGGTGAAAAGCGCCGTCGTCCGGATTGTCAGAAACAGCCGGACGAGTTTAGGTTGTGATGAAACGCTGTTTAAAACCGTTGTGAAAACAGCGTTCAACCAACGGCGGAAAACACTCCGAAATTCCATGAAACCCCTTCTGGGAAAAGATTGCTCCGAATACGTACAGCCCATCTTTGATAAACGTCCGGAGCAACTTTCCGTAGAGGAGTTTGTAGAACTTACCTCTCTAACAGAGCGCTGCCTGAAAGCGCGAAAACAACACCAACCATGATTGAACGGACAAAAGACGACATAGAAAACCTCAAGCACATTATCGAACAAAAGGATGATGTCGCTGCCAAAAAACTCCTCAGGGATTTGCACCCTGCTGATATTGCGGAGATATACCGGCAACTGGATTTGCAGGAAGGTATTTACCTCTATCTCCTGATGGACGACGAGCAGGCTGCCGACGTACTCGTGGAACTCGACGACGAAGACCGGAAAAAATTACTGAAAGAACTCCCAAGCGAATTGATAGCCAAACGCTTCGTGGATAATATGGAAACCGACGACGCCGTGGAACTCATGCGCGAACTCGACGAAGATATTCAGGAAGAAATCCTCTCGCATATCGAAGACGTAGAGCAGGCCGGAGACATTGTAGACCTTCTCAAATACGACGAAGATACGGCCGGTGGTCTGATGGGTACCGAAATGATCGTCGTAAACGAGAACTGGAGCATGCCGCAGTGTATAGACGAAATGCGCCGACAGGCAGAAGAAATGGATGAAATCTATTACGTCTATGTTGTAGACAATGACGAACGACTCAAAGGAGTGCTCCCGCTCAAACGGATGATTACCAACCCCTCGGTATCGAAAATCAAACACGTCATGAAGAAAGACCCCATCTCCGTACACGAGGACGACCGCATGGAAGAAGTGGCGCAAGTCATCGAAAAGTACAACCTCGTGGCGCTTCCCGTGACCGATAGCATTGGCCGACTGGTAGGACGCATCACCATAGACGACGTGATGGAAGAAGTACGCGAACAGCAGGAACGGGACTATCAATTAGCCTCCGGTATCTCGCAAGACGTAGAAACATCCGACAACGTATTCCAGCAAACAGCCGCACGCCTGCCCTGGCTGCTCATCGGCATGATAGGCGGTTTGAGCAACTCCATTATACTGGGAGGATATGAAATGGGATTTGCCTCAAACCCCAAAATGGCGCTTTTCATCCCACTCATTGGCGGAACGGGAGGAAACGTAGGCATACAGTCGTCGGCCATTGTGGTACAGGGCTTGGCAAACAACACCCTGAAGGCCGGAAATCTCATTGCGCAGGTGCTCAAGGAATCGGTAGTAGCCGTTATCAACGCCAGCATGATAAGCCTTACGGTCTTTATCTACAACTATTTTACCCTGGGCGACCGGAACATTACCGCCTCCGTATCGCTTAGTCTTTTTGCCGTTGTGATGTTTGCCGGTATTTTCGGGACACTCGTCCCTCTCACATTGAATAAATTGAAGGTAGACCCGGCCTTAGCCACCGGTCCTTTCATCACGATTACAAACGACATCATTGGGATGATGATTTACATGTTTATCACCTCCCTCCTTTTATAATTGTTCCATACACAATCGCTAATGACCATGATGAAGCATAAAGAAATTACAGTAAAAATGTCGGCGGAATTTTCCCGTCTGCTAATCGGGCTTGTGTTCCTGTTTTCCGGATTTGTAAAAGCAATTGATCCGATGGGTTTTGAAATCAAGATAGAGGAATATCTGAATGTCTGGGGCCTGGAGGGTTTTCAGCCCTTGATTCTTCTCATAGCCTTTAATCTCATAGCCTTTGAGTTTACCTTGGGTATAAACATGCTGTTGGGGGTTTATCGTAGATATACCACCTGGGCAGTCCTTGCCCTTATGCTGCTGATGACGCCTTTGACGCTTTACTTAGCGCTGTTTAATCCGGTTACCGACTGCGGTTGCTTTGGCGATGCACTCGTTATCAGTAATTGGGAAACTTTCTTCAAAAACATCCTGTTGCTGGCCGCCTCGGTCATTGCGCTGGTTTATCACCGCAAATTGCTATCGTGTTATAGCGCTAAAACCCGTTGGTTTGTACCCTTGTTTGCCTATGCCTGTTGCCTGTTTTTCGCCTGTTGGAACTACAATCATCTCCCTCTCGTGGATTTTCGTCCCTATAAAGAGGGAGTGCATATCCCCACGCAGATGAGCATACCCGAAGGAGTTCCCGAAGATGAATACCGCTATTCCTTTGTTTATGAGAAAGACGGCGTAAGGAAAGAGTTTTCGCTGGATGATTATCCTGCCGGGGATAGCTCGTGGACCTTCGTGGAATCGAAAACAGAATTAGTGAAAGAAGGCTATACCCCCCCCATCCCGGCTTTCGGCGTTTACGACCTGGCAGGAAATGAAGTGGGCGATATCATCCTAGGACACTCCGAAGACCTCTTCCTGCTGATTGCTGCCCGGATAGAAGAAACTAGCGATAAACACCTCGACGAAATAAACAATCTGTACGATTACGCCGAAGAACACGAAATCCCTTTCTATTGCCTCACAGGGTCTTCCGACCGGGAGATCGAAAACCGGATAAACCGGACAGGAACGGAATATCCTTTCCTCAAAGCTGATGCGATGCTGCTGAAAACCATCATCCGCTCCAACCCCGGACTGCTATGGATGAACAATGGAACAATCCTGAAGAAATGGCATCACAACGACCTGCCCGAAGAGGAAGAAATAAACAGCCTGCTGACCGGCGGCCGGGAAGGTGTGACCGGAAAGGACAAACGAAATGCCTGGATTTATGTCAGTGTATTTACTTTTGCTTTACCTTTGCTCCTCGTTTGGATATACGACATCCTGTATTCCCGCCGCAGGAAAAACTATTCGGGAATGCAATCCGAATGGGAATAGCGTATTACAACCAATAACGTATTACAACCAATTAAATAGATTAGATTATGAGAAAGAACATGATTGCCGGAAACTGGAAAATGAATACGATTTGTTCCGAAGGTCTGGCACTGGCTAAAGGTTTGAATGAAGCCTTAAGGGACAAAACTCCCTCATGCGATGTGGTGATAGGCGTTCCGTTTACCCATCTGACAAGTATCGTTGCGGCAATTGATACAACGAAAATAGGTGTGGCAGCACAGAACTGCGCAGATAAAGAAAAAGGCGCTTATACGGGAGAGGTATCGGCTGCCATGGTTGCCTCCACAGGGGCAAAATACGTTATACTCGGCCATTCCGAACGCCGGCAGTATTATTGCGAAACAGCCGAAATACTGAAAACAAAGGTAAATCTGGCGCTTGCCAATGGACTTACCCCTATTTTCTGCATCGGAGAAGTGCTGGAGGAAAGAGAAGAGGGAAGGCATTTCGATGTGGTTGATCAACAAATAAAGGCTTCGCTGTTTGACCTTTCGCCTGAGCAGTTCGGCAAAGTGACCATTGCTTACGAACCCGTCTGGGCTATCGGCACGGGCAAAACCGCTACGGCCGACCAGGCTCAGGAAATACACGCGCATATTCGGCAAACCATCGCCGCGAAATATGGCGCTACCCTGGCCGAAAATACAACGATCCTCTACGGAGGCAGTATGAATGCGGAGAACGCAAAGGATCTGGTTGCCAAACCGGATGTTGACGGTGGTCTGATTGGAGGAGCTTCCTTGTCGGTAGAAAAATTCCTCCCTATCGTAGAGGCTTTTTAAAAGAAAGCGCCGGTTAGGTCGCTTGCATCGCCTAACCGGCGCACCAATAAAACAAATGCAATGAAGAGAATTATCTACGTTATTGGTTTATGTGTAACATTTGCCGCCCTTTCCGGAGTGACGGCGCAAATTATCCCTTATACGCCGCCTTCGCGGTATACGATCATAGATGAATTGCAAACTCCGAAACCGGACAAAGGTAGTGTTGTGATCAACCAAAGCGCTACCATTCATAACATCATAGGGGCACGCAGGCAGGGAACAGATGTGGAAACAACAGCCGACGGAAAACAATACCTGAAGTATCTGGGATACCGTGTGCAGATTTTCTCCGGAAACGACCACAGGACCTCCAGGGACGAAGCTTTCAAGAGAGAAAAGGAAATGAAGGATTTAATCCCTCACATCCCTACCTACGTGACCTACAATGCACCCTTTTGGAGATTGCGCATAGGGGATTATGCTTCCCACGAAGAGGCCTACCATATTCAACGCCAACTCATGCAGTCCTTTCCCCGCTACGGAAAGGAAATGTATATCATACGGGAAGAGATAAGAATCCCCCTGGATGAGACATTTTAATTAACGATCAAATGATTCATGGAAATACAAACGCAGGAAGCGCTTGCTGTTCATTATAAGGATATCATCCGCTTGCTGGGTGAAGACGCCGAACGTGAAGGCCTAAAGAAAACACCGGAACGTGTGGCCGAAGCGATGCGGTTCTTTACCGGGGGATACCGTGAGAATCCGGAAGAGGTATTGGCCTCTGCCATGTTCCGGGAAGAGGGATACAAGCAAATGGTCATTGTAAAGGATATTGATTTCTTTTCCCTTTGCGAGCATCATTTGCTGCCGTTTTTCGGCAAGGCACATGTGGCTTACATCCCCAATAAATACATTACCGGCTTGAGTAAAATACCGCGTGTGGTGGATATCTTTGCCCGCCGTTTGCAAATACAGGAGCGCATGACCTTGCAGATCAAGGAATGTATAGAAAAAACACTGAACCCTCTGGGGGTGATGGTCGTTCTGGAGGCTCAACACATGTGCATGCAAATGCGGGGCGTATCCAAACAGAACTCCCTTAGCATCACTTCCGATTTTACAGGCTTCTTCCGGCAGGCAAAGACACGGGAGGAGTTCTTGAATCTTATCGGGAAATGAAACGAATAATCATTGCAATCGACGGCCATTCGTCTGCCGGGAAGAGTACCATGGCCAAGGATCTGGCGAGGCAAACCGGTTATACTTATATTGATACCGGCGCCATGTACAGAGCGGTTACCTTGTATGCCATCCGCCATGGATTCTTCTCGGAGGATCGGCTGGATGAAGAAAAATTACGGGTTGCCTTGCCGGATATCCGTATTTCCTTCCAGGGCAATGAGGCGGGTGAATCGGAAACCTGCCTGAACGGGGTGAATGTAGAAAAGGAGATACGGGCCATGGACGTGGCAAACCGAGTGAGCCTTGTTGCAGCACTGCCCTTTGTGCGCCAGGCCCTGGTGGGCAAACAGCAAGAGATGGGGAAAGACAAAGGGGTGGTAATGGACGGACGGGATATCGGAACGGTGGTCTTCCCGGATGCCGAACTGAAAGTCTTTGTGACGGCAAGTCCCGAAATCCGGGCTTTCCGCCGCTTGAATGAGCTGAGGAATAAGGGCGAAAAAGTATCCTTCCACGATGTGTTGGATAATGTGAAGCATCGCGACCTTATGGATTCCACCCGCAAGGAAGGGCCGTTGCGCCGGGCCGGAGACGCCCTATGCCTGGATACTTCCCGTTTGACGGAGGCCGAAGGGAAGGCCTGGTTGCTGGAACAATACCACAGGATCACGGGCTCCTTGCCTGTCTCCGAACCGGAAAGCCTGTGATTACGGTAGAAATAGATAAAGATTCGGGCTTTTGTTTCGGTGTGGTAAATGCCATACAAAGTGCGGAAAGGGAATTGCGTCATTCCGATGTCTTGTACTGCCTGGGCGACATTGTGCACAACAGCCTGGAGATGGAGCGCCTCAAGGCATTGGGGCTTTGCACGATCGGATACAGGGAGTTTTCCCGTTTGCACAACCGGAAAGTCTTGCTGCGTGCTCATGGGGAACCTCCGGCGACGTATGAACAGGCCAGAGCCAATGCCATCACCATTGTCGACGCCACCTGTCCCGTGGTGCTTCGTTTGCAACGAAAGATACATAAATGCTTTCAGGAATCGCCGTGCGGATCGACGCAATTGGTGATTTACGGGGAGCAGGGACATGCCGAAGTCAACGGCCTGGTGGGGCAAACCCAAGGGACGGCCGTTGTGATCGAAAAGGTCGACGACCTGGATAAGTTGATCTTTACCCGCAACATCCTTCTTTTTTCCCAGACGACCAAACCCCTGGATGGTTTCCGACAGATTGTCGAGGCCATTAAACAGCGGATTGCTTCGGGGGTGAGGTTTGAGTATTTCGATACGATCTGCCGGCAGGTGGCCAATCGCCTGCCGGGTATTCGGGCGTTTGCTTCCCGTCACGATTGGGTTTACTTCGTGGCCGGGGAGAAAAGTTCCAACGGGAAAATGCTGTTTCAGGAGTGCCTCAAGGCCAATCCGAACACCCTTTTCCTCTCCCATCCGGCCCAGATCACCGCTCCGCTTCCCCCCGGCGTCCGTGGTGTGGGCGTATGCGGCGCCACCTCTACCCCGAAGTGGCTGATGCTGGAGATCGCCGCCCGTATCAAAGAAATGAATACATTTACACCCAGTATGTACCACCCTAAAAGATAAAACACGATGACCTTTAGTAACATGAGCTATTCTATTTTTGAGCAAGCCACAAGGGATTATCATGTGACCGACCGCGTGGATGCTCCGGTTCACAACCCTTATCCCTTTCGGAGCATTGAATATTACCTGTATCTGAAGAACCGGATTGACGCCTTGCAGTGGCATTTGGAGGACGTCATCCGCAATCCCGGAATCGACCCGGTGGAGGCCTTGGCCATCAAACGGCGGATTGATCACTCGAACCAGGAACGGACCGACCTGGTGGAGTTGATTGACCGCTATTTCCTGGACCTGTACAAGGACGTGAGGGTAAAGCCGGGGGCCTCGATCAACACCGAAAGCCCGGCCTGGGCGCTTGATCGCCTGTCTATTTTGGCCTTGAAGCTCTACCACATGCACCGGGAAGTTGACCGAAAGGATGCGGATGCGGACCACCGGGAACGATGCGAGGGGAAGTTGGCCGTATTGCGCGAGCAGCGCGCCGACCTCTGCCTGGCCCTCGACCGCCTGCTGGAGGAGATCGCCGAAGGGGAGAAATACATGAAGGTGTACAGGCAAATGAAAATGTACAACGACCCGGCCTTAAACCCTGTACTTTACGGAGGAAAATAATGGCCAACATACTGATTATCCGTCTTTCCGCCATTGGCGACGTGGCCATGGCCCTGCCTGTAATCTACTCGGCGGCAAGGGCCAATCCCCAGGATCGCTTCACCGTCCTGACCCAGGTCTTTCTGATGCCCGTCTTTATCAATCGCCCGCCGAATGTGGAGATTACCGGCATCAACACCCTGGGGGCGGAGAAATCCCTGGATGGGTTATTGCGTTTTGCGCGGACCTATGCCACGTATGATTTCGATATCGTGTTGGATTTGCACCATGTGCTTCGCACCATCATCATTTGTTCGCTGTTTTGGCTGCGGGGGAAGAAGGTTTTTCGGCTCGACAAGGCCAGGAAAGAGCGTGGGCGTCTGGTGCGTCGCCGATGCAAGGAGTTGAAACCCTTACGTCCTGTCATGGAGCGCTATGCCGATGTGTTCAAGGCCGCCGGGCTGAGGTGTCCCGATCGCTTCGACCTCCTTTTCGAGGAGAACTATCCGATGAAGACCGCCGGGATTGCGAACTTAACAGAAGCCAAGCAGGGGAAATGGATCGGGATTGCTCCTTTTGCCAAGCATCGCGGGAAAATCTATCCGCCCTCTCGCATGGAGGAGGTGGTGGCCGTTTTGTCCGGGCGGGAAGACGCGACGCTTTTTCTGTTTGGGGCCCGGGGGCGGGAGCAGGAGTTGCTGGCCGATTGGGCTTCCCGTTATCCCCGCGTGAAGAACGTGGCCGGGCGCTATGCCCTCGACGCCGAATTGTTCCTGATCCGGCGCCTGGATGTGTTGCTCTGCATGGATTCGGCCAATATGCATTTCGCCTCGCTGGTGGGTACGCCGGTTATTTCCATCTGGGGCGCCACGCATCCTTACGCCGGGTTTTACGGCTATCTTCAGCCGCCGGAGCTGGCCATACAGCGGGATTTGCCTTGCCGGCCCTGCTCCATCTACGGCAACAAACCTTGCTATCGGAAAGACTGGGCCTGCCTGAGGCAATTGCAACCCGGGCTAATCCTACAAAAAATAGAGGACTTTCTGTCTTAGGGGTTCGCGGTTCGCGGTCCCCTTTTTTCTTCCCTTAGGAGGGTCCGGATTTTCCTGTGCACAGGAGCTGAAGCTGGAGTGCACAGAAAATTTTGCCGGAGTGCACAGAAAATTTTGCTCGAGTGCACAGAAAATTTTGCCGGAGTGCACAGAAAATTTTGCCGGAGTGCACAGAAAATTCAGCTGGGGTGGATGGAATCGGGCGGGGAAGTTCAAGGCAATGAATATCAGAGAGTTATCGGTTTAGTCCAATAATAAGCGTTTGACGACGTCGGAAATCAGCTTCCCGTCGGCTTTACCGACTAAGGTTTTGGAGGCAACCCCCATGACTTTTCCCATGTCTTTGGGTCCCTGGGCGCCGGTTTGTGTGATGAGATCCCGGATGACCCCTTCCAACTCCTCGACCGGGAGCGGTTTGGGCAAATACCCCTCAATCACCGCAACCTCGGCCAACTCGTTGGCGGCAAGTTCGTCACGGTTCCGGGCGGCGTAGATGGCGGCGCTTTCTTTCCGTTGTTTTATCATTTTCTGCAAGATTCCGATCGCTGTTTCATCGGTTAATGTGCCGTCGCCGCCTTTGGCGGTTTTGGCTTCCAGGAACTCTTTTTTTGTCCCGCGCAGGGCCTGAAGGCGTACTTTGTCTTTCGCCAGCATGGCCGCTTTAATGTCTTCGCTTACTTGTTCAAACAGGTTCATATCAATTGTTTTAAGGGTGATCATTAGAAGGAGTTAGAAATGAATGACGGGCAGGTCCGTCGCCGGGGGAGAAGCAACGGGGGCGGATTTTCCCCGGAAATTGGCCACCATCTTCGGTTCGCGTTTGTAGGTGGGATGCTCTTCGAGCCAGGTGATCAGCCGATCGTCGTCCAACTCCCGGGTGGTGAGAAGGGCAAACCGAATGCCCTGGCCGCTTTTCTTCCCCGGAGAAGCATAGTATTGTTCCTTAACCGCTTTCAGGTGTTCGGGAGGCTGTTTGTCCGGCATCCTAGGGATGGCTTCCGTGCCAAAGCCGGTGGCCAGGATCGTTATCTTCACCTGCTCGCCCAGGGTGTTGTCGATGGCCGTACCCCAGATCACGTCGAGTTCGGAGTTGAACTTCTTCATGAAAAGGTGGACGTCGTTCATCTCTTCCATCAGCAATTCGGCCTTCCGGCCGAAAGAGATGTTGAAGAGGATCTTCTTTGCCGAGAAGATGTCGTTGTTGTTCATCAGGGGAGACTTCAAGGCGTTCTCAATGGCCAGCTGCACACGTCGTTCCCCCTCTCCGTAGCCGTTGCTGATCAAGGCCACGCCTCCGTCTTTCATGGTTGTATGCACATCGGCAAAGTCCAGGTTGATCAAACCGGGGAGCGTAATAATTTCGGCAATGCTCTTGGCGGCAACGGTCAGCGTATCATCGGCTTTGGCGAAGGCGTTCGTCATGGTCAGGTCGGGGTAGATCTCCCTCAGGCGTTCGTTGTTGATCACCAGCAAGGCGTCTACATTGCGGCGAATTTCCTCCACGCCTTCCAGGGCCTGGTAAATCTTCGACTCCCCTTCAAAAAGGAACGGGATCGTGACGATACCCACCGTGAGAATACCCATGTCTTTGGCGATCTGCGCAATAACGGGGGCCGCTCCCGTGCCGGTTCCTCCCCCCATCCCTGCCGTGACAAACACCATTTGCGTCCCGTCCCGGAGCAGTCGGGTGATATCCTCTCGGCTTTCTTCGGCCGCCAGCCGAGCCTTGGGCGGTTGGTTCCCGGAGCCTAATCCCTTCGTGACGGTTTCGCCAATAACCAACTTATCCGGTACTTCCGATTTCATCAGGGCCTGTTTATCGGTATTGCAAAGAAGGAACGACACATCGTGTATTCCCTTTGTATTGTACATATGGGTCACAGCATTACCGCCGCCTCCCCCCACGCCGACGACCTTTATGATCTTCTGTTCGTCGTGTTCCAAGTCAAATTCCAGTGTAGATGTTTCCATCGCTCTTGTCCTTATGGGTTATTTATGTCTCTTTGAAAAGGTCCCCGGCAAATTTGTCTACGTTGTCGAGTATTTTCTTTGTCCACGCTTTCTCTTTCTTCTTCTTGCCCGGGGTGGAAGCAGGGGGCGTTTCCGGTGTTGGGGGGGGCGAGGTTTCCACAGACTGCGGCGGGACAGGGGCGGGGTTAGGCGCGGGAGGCGCAGGCGTCGGCGCAGGCAAGACCGAACAATTCTCCTTGCCCTGCAGCAGCAATCCCAACGCAATGCCGTCGGGCGAGGTATCCGGGAGGTGGACCTTGATGTTCAGCCCCTCGCGGATGGAGGCATAGCGGACGTCCGTTTTCAGGCGATTGTAGATCACCGCCGTCAGGTTTTCCAGGTTGGCCGCCTTGCCCGTGATGATGATCCCGGCTTGCAGGGCTTTCAGATCAACCGCCTGCTCGAGCTTATCGTACACGTTCTCGAGTATTTCCTGCAACCGGGCTGTCACTACGTCGTTAAAGTCGCTTAACTTGACCGACATCAATCCCTTTTGTTCCTGGTGGATCTGAAAAACGGAATCGTCCTCTTCGCTTACCAAGGCATTGCCATAGTTGCGTTTCAGGTGTTCCGCTTCGGCTTCTCCTACTTTCAGGAACTCGGCAATATCCCTGGTAATCAAATGCCCTCCCAGAGGGATTACGCATAAATACACAAGGGTCCCGCCTTTATAGACGGAGAGGGTCGTGACGCCTGCGCCGAAGTCTATCAAGGCGCATCCCCTGTTTTTTTCCCCTTCGCTCACCACGACATCGCCCAGAACCAGGGGGGAAACCAAAATCCCCCCCAACTCTATCCGAACAAACTCGGTTATACACTTTGCGATCAATCTCCGCACCGAAGGGCGGGCTACAATCAGGTTGTAGCGGGCTTCTATCCGGGAACACGAAATACCTGCCGGCTGCGATTCCCTCCTTCCATCCAGGTAATAAGCTGAAGGCAGGATAGACAATACGTCCAATCCATCCGGCAGGTAAGTCTCACATTCCTGATACAGGTTATCCAGCATCTCGTCCGTCATAATGCTTTCGGCCTTCAGCGATAAAGAGACGGTATGTTCCACCGATCGGATGGATTGCCCGCCTACCCCGACATACACTTTTCCGATGCGGCTGCCGGGTATTTTCGCCTCTAAATTCCGGAGAATCTTCTTTATCCTGAATGCCGTTTCCTTCACATTATGCACGCAACCCCTCACGATACAATTCGCAGAAGTCTCCGTTGCGTAAGCTATCACGGCGAGTGTTCCGGCTTCGTTCCGGCCTACAATCCCTGTCATACGGGATGTTCCTAAATAAATAGCTGCAATAAAGTCTGTGTATGCCATGTTCGGTTTATTTTTTAGTACAAACTATCTGATTTTTAAACTTCAGATTGATGACGCTATATTTCGTCCATCCTACTTTGGGTATCGCCTGTTCGTAAAAGAGTTGCAGGTTGTTTAGTTTTTCTCTGAAATTGTCGAATGTCCCCAGTAGAATACGGTGTTCGCCTACACGGGGCACCAACTCTACTTCGCGGTCGGGATATACGTATATCTGCTCAATCTGATTATTCCAAAACTCATTCTCTTGCAAAAATAATGCAAATTTGTACAACTCGCTTCTCGCTAATTCTTTTCTTATATACCCGCTTGCTACGGGCAGATACATCGCATGACGCCGGCTTACCGGCATAAGGCTTCCTTTGCTGTCGATGTAGAAACTTCCCTCCGTGCTTATTACCCGCATGAGGGGCGTTTTTTGTTTCACATCCACACGGATGACGCCCGAAGGAGTTTTATACACATCTACCTGTTCCAGCACTTCATTTCGCAGCAATTCCTTTTCCATCTTATCCGTATTAATTGCATTCATCTGCCGGCCAACCGGGTAAAAACCGCTTTGCTTTAGGGCCGACACGATCTGCTCTTCGGACAGGAAACGCATTTCCTTACTGTTCCGGATAGTTACCGTCAGGTCTTTACATACATCATCCCGCCTGTGATCCTTTAAAAACAAAAGGATGACTACAAGATACGCCAACAAGAACAAGGCAATAAGAACGGGTATGAGGCGAATCGTTCTCATTTATTCAATGCTTGTTTAATGGGTTCGATCATCCGGTCTATATCTCCGGCGCCAAGCATGAGTACCACTTCATACCCCCCGGCACTCATGACAGAAAGGAGTTCTTCCTTTGTGCACAAAGTCTTGTCCGGGATGAGCACCTGGTCGAAAATCGTCAGGGAAGTTATCCCCGGCAAAGGCTCTTCGCGGGCAGGATAGATGTCCAGCAGGATTAATTGGTCAAGCAATGAAAGGGCAGCGGCGAAGTCGGCGGCGAAATCACGTGTACGCGAGTAGAGATGAGGCTGAAAGATGCCGGTTATTTTTTTCCCTGCATACAGTTCCTTCACCGACCGGATACTCTCCCTGAGTTCCGCCGGATGGTGGGCGTAATCGTCGATAAGTACGATACGTTCCGTTTTCAAAAGGAAATCGAAGCGGCGTTTAGCTCCTCCGAAGGAAGCCATGCCCTTCTTGATTTCATCCTCCGTTGCCCCGTTAAGCCATGCCAAGGCCATGGCCGCTACGCCATTTTCGATATTCACCTTTATGGGCACACCCAATCGAACCGCGTTGATGCGTGTGTTCGGCGCGACAAAATCGAAGTAAATATCCCCATTTCTCGTATGGATATTTTCCGCATGAAAGTCCCCTTTATCGCTGCCGGAGTAGGTATACAGGCGGGTTTCAGGCTGCAAACGTGGGATTAGGTCTATGTCTTTTTTCATAATCAGGCAACCTCCGGGGCGGATCAAAGAGGTGAAATACTCAAAGCTCTCGCGATACGCTTCCGGAGTTCCGTAAATATCCAGATGGTCGGGGTCGGCGGAAGTAACAACGGCCATGTAAGGTGTCAGTTGGTGGAAAGAACGGTCGTACTCATCGGCCTCAACCACCACGAGGCGGCTTTTCTCCGAGAGCATCAGATTGCTGTCGTAATTCTTTAAGATACCTCCCAGAAAAGCATTGCAATCTACGGAGGATTGTTTGAGTATATGTGCTGTCATGGAAGACGTCGTTGTTTTCCCATGTGTGCCGGCCACGCAAAGGCCGAGGTAGGCTTTGGTAATCTCGCCCAATACTTGTGCTCGCTTCATCACCTCAAAATGATTGGCATAAAACCAGAAAAGTTCCGAATGTGATTCCGGTACGGCCGGCGTATACACCCCCAGGGTGTGGCAAGGAGAACGGAAGATTTCGGGAATCAGGCGGGTATCGTCTGTATAATGGATGTCGGCGCCTTCCCGAATCAGTTGCTCCGTCAGTTCGGAAGGAGTACGGTCGTATCCGGCCACCCGTTTCCCTTTAAAAAGGAAATAGCGTACCAGAGCGCTCATTCCGATGCCTCCGGCTCCTACAAAATACACGGCTTTGATGTTGTGCAGATCCATACGGTTTCTAATCTTTACTTATCATACGCATTACTTCGTCCGCAATACGCTCGGCGCTATGATATTGGGCTAAAGCAGCAATGTGATTGCCCAGTGAAAGAAGACGTGCCTCATCGTGCACTATTTCCAATGCCTTGGACACCAGATACTGTTCCGCCTCCCTGTCGGCAACGAGCATCGCTGCGCCTTTTCCTGCCAAGGCTAAGGCGTTTTTGGTTTGATGATCTTCCGCCACATTGGGAGAAGGCACCAGTATAACCGGTTTCCCCTGCAAACACAGTTCGGAAATCGTTCCGGCTCCGGCTCGCGAGATAATCAAATCGGCTGCCGCGTATGCGTAATCCATACGAGTAATAAAATCCGCACACCAAAAGGAGGATGCTGCATTGTGTTGTTTCAGATGCTCCTTGGCTTCGTTATAATAGCCGCGCCCGGTTTGCCAGATAAGCTGAACGCCCGAGACGGAGAGTCTTTCCAAGTGTTTCCATATACTACGGTTCACCGTACGCGCCCCCAGGCTGCCCCCAATCACCAGAATTGTTTTTTTCTCCGGCGAAAGACCAAAGAAAGCAAGCGCTTCGGATTTCCCGGTGGTTGTTTCTTCTATGTCTTTACGTACCGGATTACCGGTCAATACGATTCGGTCGGCGGGGAAGAATCTCTCCATCCCTTCATAAGCCACGCAAATCTTATCGGCTTTTTTTGCTAAGAGTTTATTCGTAAGTCCGGCATACGAATTTTGTTCCTGAATCAAGATGGGAATCCGCTGTTGCGAGGCGGCCCACAGGGTGGGGCCGGCAGCGTATCCGCCTACTCCGATAACGACATCGGGCTTAAATTCCCGTACAAGTTTTCGGGCCAAACGGAGGCTTTTTATCAGCCGGATTATCACTTTTATGTTCTTAATCCAATGCACACGATCGAATCCGGTTACCGGCAATCCCACGATCCGGTAACCGGCCGCCGGCACGCGCTCCATTTCCATCCGGCTATCGGCGCCTACAAAAAGTATTTCAATGCCGGGACAACGTTCTCTCAGCGTGTCGGCAATAGAAATAGCCGGGAAGATATGCCCCCCGGTTCCTCCTCCGCTTAGGATGATTCGGTACATTTGTTTCATATATTGGTCTCTGTTTCAGGCTTAATAACCTCCGTCTCTTCGTCCTCTTCCTCCTCCTCTTCATCACCCATTCCTGCGCCGAAACGACTTATACTCAAGATAAAACCAAAGTAAACGCAGGTAATCAGTGTAGATGTTCCTCCACGACTCACCAACGGCAAAGGCTGTCCGGTTACGGGGAACAGTCCGACGACCACACCCATATTGGCCAAGGCCTGGATGCCTATCAGCAAACCGCAGCCGAGTACCAGAAATTTAGGGAATAGTTTGTCGCATTTATTCGCAATCACTCCCACCCGTATCAAAAGAACAATGTAAAGGAACAAAACCGCTAAGCCTACAACGATTCCCATCTCCTCTATGATGATGGCATAGATGAAATCCGAATACGCCTGAGGCAAAGTGTCCCGTTGTTGCCCATGTCCGGGAAGTTTTCCCAGTCCGCCATTGGCTATGGCTATTTTCGCATAAGTTTCCTGGCGATTGTAGTCGTCCACCTTATAGGTTTTTGCATCCAGCGGAGGGGATTCCCGGAACATCTTTTCCGTGCGATGTTTTACTTTCGCCAGGATTTCATATTTCTTTATCGTACTATCCGGAAGTGTATGCAAGAAGTAAAAGAAAAGTATGGCAAATAATAACAGGACAAGAGATAAACCCCCAAGTCTTTTCAAGGAAATCCTGCCGATAAACATCATGAGAAAACAAACAAGGAAGAGAATGATGCTTGTAGAAAAGTTTTCCGAAAAAATCAACGCGCAAACAGCCACAATTCCAAATAATACGTATTTAAATATCTGTGCATCGGTAAATATCCCCCGTCTGCTTAGAAGGAAAGAAACATATACGATGCACGAAAGTTTTGCTATTTCCGAAGGTTGGAAGCTGATTCCGAATAAATTCATCCATCGGCTTGAATCGTTGATTTCCTCTCCAAAGAACAATGTATATGCCAGTAAAATTATCGAAACAGGCAGTAAGACAATAAGAATGGAGAAGAAGCGGCAAGGTATATTATGTATTATCAGAATCAGAAGGAAGCCCCCCAGCAGAAATCCGGAATGTCGGACAATCGGCCCCCAATAATTCCCATCCTTATAGGCCAAGGTGCTTGTAGCACTGAATACTTCAATAACGGAAATCAAACAAAGTACGATGAATATCACCCATATCACCCTGTCTCCCTTAAATAATTTATTTGCCGGGTTCATAGCTTCTTTTTTTTCTTATTTACAGATTGCGTACACAGGCTTTGAATTGATTTCCCCTGTCTTCGTAATTCTTAAACAAGTCGAAACTTGCGCAGCAGGGGGAGAGCAATACGGTATCGCCTTTCTTTGTCAGGCGGTATGCTTTCTGTACGGCTTCTTCCATGGAACGGGCGTCTTCAATGAGTGAGACTTTGCCGTCGAAGAACTTGTGCAATGCCGTGTTGTCCACACCTAAAAAGATCAGTGCACGTACCTTTCGGGTCACCAATTCTTCTATTTCCGTATAGTCGTTTCCTTTGTCTGTTCCTCCAAGGATAAGCACCACTTGAGTATTCATGCTTTTCAGAGCATACCAACAGGAATTTACGTTTGTCGCCTTCGAGTCGTTCATGTAGTCCACTCCACGCACACGGGCTACTTTTTCCAAGCGATGCTCCACACCTGCGAAATCGGTCAGGGAGGCGCGAATATGCTCATTGTGAATGTCCGCTACTTTGGCTGCAATTCCGGAGGCCAAAGAATTATACAGGTTGTGTGTACCCGTTAGGGCCAGTAAATCTTGTTCCATAGTAAATAAGCCATTTATTGTGTCTAATATCAATTGTTTGTTTTTCACGTATCCTTTCACGCCCTCCCGGAATGTTTCCGCAAAGGGATAACAGGTTGCAACAGGAGGATGGTTTGCTATTTCTTTAGCAATTATCGGGTCGTCGTTCAAAAAAATAAAGGCATCATCCTTTGTTTGATTTTGGATGATGCGAAATTTTGAATCCACGTAATGCTGCATCCGGTGATCGTACCTGTCCAGATGGTCTGGAGTTATATTCAACAGAATGGCGATATGCGTTCTGAAATCGTACATATTGTCCAACTGAAAACTGCTTAGCTCGATAACATACCATGCATGAGGGCTTTCCGCCACCTGCAAGGCGAGACTGTTGCCTACGTTGCCCGCCAGACCGACGTTCAGCCCGGCTTGTTTGAATATGTGATAAATCAACATCGTAGTTGTAGTCTTCCCATTGCTTCCTGTGATGCAAACCATCGTAGAAGAGGTATAGCGGCCGGCAAATTCAATTTCCGAGATAATGGGGATATGTTTTTTAATTGCTTTTTCCATTAGAGGAGTTGTGTCGGGGATTCCCGGACTTTTGATTATTTCGTCGGCGGAAAGGATCTCCGATTC
>JAITKB010000095.1 GCA_031278605.1 Tannerellaceae bacterium | reverse complement strand
GAATGCTTCCGCTGAATCTTTTAATGCGAAGGTCAAAGCTTTCAGGTCACAGTTCAGAGGCGTTAGGGATATACCATTCTTCATCTTTAGACTAACTAAACTTTTTGCCTGAAATTAAGACAACCAACAACGTTTTAGAGTTGACCATAGATTTCTCTTCTTTTTCTCGGGCAAATGTAGCGATCCATTTCGACACCGTGAGACAACTGAGGCCCAACATAAGCGATATGCGCTTTATCCCATACTCTTGTTCATAATGCAATCGGACCACCTCGGCGAAAAACTGACGCTGTTTCTTTGTGTGTGTATATTCATCATCTACTCTTTTGATGAATCAACTTTTTATAGGGAAAGACACTTTGCTCTTACTTGGAAGTAATTGAGCGAAAAACGGGACTCGAACCCGCGACCCTAACCTTGGCAAGGTTATGCTCTACCAACTGAGCTATTTTCGCATTGTGTTTGCAAAGGTATAGAAGTTTTTTATTCTCGCAAATAATTGACAAAAAAAATTATGGGTAACTGTTACACTCGGCACATTGGGCTAATTCCCCTCGGAAACGCTTTTCTATTAAACTGTGCAGGCGGTCTTTCAACCCGTCGAGACGTACATGGTTCACAATGTCGGCCGTGAAAGCTATGCTCAACATCGTTAGCGCTTCTTCTTCGGGTATGCCCCGGCTGCGGAGATAAAACAAGGCGTTTTCGTCTAATTGTCCGGTGGTCATCCCGTGCGAACATTTTACGTCGTCGGCGTAGATCTCGAGCTGGGGCTTTCCGTACATGTGGGCTTCGCGGGTGGCGCAAAGATTCCGATTGGTTTGATTGGCCATTGTTTTCTGCGCTCCCTGTTTTACTAGGATGCGTCCACTGAAGACACCGGTGGACCGGTCGTTCAGTATGTTTTTGAAGAGTTCGTTGCTGGTGCAATTTGGGGCGGCGTGTGTGATGTGGGCATAGGTGTCCACTTTTTGTTCTTTATCCAATATGGCCATGCCGCAGAGGGTGGATTCCGCATATTCGCCGTTTAGCTCAATGTGGTAATTGTTGCGTGTCAAGCCGTTGTTTAGGGTTATGCCGTTTACCAGGACATTGCTGGAGGCTTCTTGTTTCACATGCAGGGAGGTGAAGCGGGAGGTCAATTCATGACTTTCTTCCAGGTCGTAATAATCGAAATACGCGCCGGGGCCGGCAAAAATCTCCGTCACCTCTGTGGAAAGGAACCGGACCTTGTCGATGCTATGGTGGCAAACTAGTAGTTTCGCTTGCGAATGGGCTTCCATGATGACAAGTATCCGATGGTTGGCCATTGTGTCCATATCGTTGCGGAAAATATGTACTAATTGTATGGGGCGTTCTACCACTACATTTTCAGGGACATAGACTACAAACCCGTCTTGCGCCAACAGGGTGTTCAACGCGACGATCCCGTCGGTATCCATAGAGGCGGCTTTGTTATAATAACGTTCGGCAATGTTTGGGTGCGATTCGGTAAAGTTCCTTAATCCGCCGACATATACCCCGGCAGGCTGTAGCTGTGGGCCGTCTACAAAGGAATCGTTTACAACAAAATAAAGCGCCGTACTCAGGTGGGGGACATCGCAATGGAAGACCTCGCAGGGGTTTACCGGTATTTTAATTCGTTTGATATTTATGCCGAAATCCGGGGCAAAAGCCTGCGCTACGTCCGTATACTTATATGCTTCGCTTTTCGGGCTTGGAAATCCCAAACGATCAAAAGCCTTGAATGCCTGTGTGCGTGGACGGTTTAAGATGTCGGAAGAATACTGTCTGATGAGTTTTTCATACGTGGCGAAAAGCTCTATATATTGTTGTTCTGCTTTCATAACACTTCCTGTCTGGGCCCTATGCCTCGGTTTTAAGCCAGTCGTAGCCTTTTTCTTCCAGTTCCAGTGCCAGTTCCGGGCCGGCTGTTTTGATGATACGTCCCTGGTACAGTACGTGCACAATGTCGGGCTTAATGTATTCCAGCAAGCGCTGGTAATGGGTAATTACAATGGTTGCGTTTTCCTTTGTTTTCAGTTTATTCACTCCCCCGGCCACGATACGCAAGGCGTCGATATCCAATCCGCTGTCTGTCTCGTCCAGGATAGCCAACTTGGGTTCCAGCATGGCCATCTGGAATATTTCGTTTCGTTTCTTTTCTCCACCCGAGAAGCCTTCATTCACGCTACGTCCGGCCAGTTTATTGTCGAGTTCTACCACGGCACGTTTTTCACGCATGAGTTTCAAAAACTCGGTGGCCGATACCGGTTCATTCCCTTTATATTTCCGGTGTTCATTCACTGCCGCACGCATAAAGTTCACCATACTGACGCCGGGTATCTCTACCGGATATTGGAAACTGAGGAAGATTCCTTCCCGGCTACGGTCTTCGGGAGAGAGCTTCAGCAGGTTTTTTCCTTCGTAAATCACTTCTCCCTTGGTTACCTCAAAGGCCGGATTGCCCACCAATACGCTGCTTAGTGTGCTTTTCCCCGATCCGTTCGGTCCCATGATGGCATGAACTTCTCCTTTCTTGACGGAAAGGTTGATGCCTTTCAATATTTCTTTGCCGTTAATTCGGGCATATAAGTTTTTTATCTCTAACATTGTTTCTTGGTTGTTTTCCTGTTCATCCTATACTACCTTCTAATGAAACGGCGAGAAGTTTTTGCGCTTCCACCGCAAATTCCATCGGTAATTTGTTCATTACTTCCTTTGCATATCCATTCACGATCAGCCCTACGGCCTCTTCCGTTGAGATGCCTCGCTGGTTACAATAAAACAATTGTTCTTCGCTTATTTTGCTGGTTGTTGCTTCGTGTTCGATGATTGCGGTTTCATTCCGCACATCGGCATAGGGGAATGTATGCGCTCCGCAGGTATTGCTAAGCAGGAGGCTGTCGCATTGGCTATGGTTGCGCGCTCCTTCCGCATGGGCAGCGATTTTCACCAATCCCCGGTAACTGTTTTGGCTGAATCCGGCGGATATTCCTTTCGAGACGATCAGGCTCTTGGTGTTTCGCCCCAGGTGAATCATTTTCGTGCCGGTATCGGCCTGCTGATAGTTGTTCGTTACGGCGACGGAGTAAAATTCGCCGGCCGAATCATCGCCTGCCAAGATACAACTTGGATATTTCCAGGTAATAGCGGATCCGGTTTCTACCTGTGTCCATGATATTTTACTTCCTTTTCCTTCGCACAGCCCCCGCTTCGTAACGAAATTGTAAATGCCGCCTTTTCCTTCTTTATCTCCCGGATACCAATTTTGCACGGTAGAGTATTTCACCTCTGCCTGTTCTTTGGCTACGATTTCAACGATGGCTGCATGTAATTGGTTCTCGTCGCGCATCGGGGCGGTGCACCCCTCCAGGTAACTGACGTACGATTCGTCGTCGGCCACGATTAACGTCCGCTCAAACTGTCCGGTATTGGCTGCATTGATACGGAAATAAGTACTTAGTTCCATTGGACATCGAACCCCTTTGGGAATATAAACAAATGAACCGTCGGAGAAAACAGCCGAGTTTAAAGCGGCGAAGAAATTATCGCGGTAGCTCACCACACTTCCCATATATTCCTGTATCAAGTCCGGATGATGTTGTACGGCTTCGCTGAAAGAAGAAAAAATGATGCCTTTTTCCGCCAGCGAATCTTTATAGGTGGTTTTCACCGAGACACTGTCCATCACGGCATCTACCGCCATACCGGTCAAATGTTTGCGTTCTCCCAGTGGGATGCCCAATTTGTCGAATGTTTTAAGCAGTTCGGGGTCTACATCATCCAAGTTTTTTGCGGCCTTCTTTCTTGGGGCGGCATAGTAAATAATATCTCCGTAGTTTATGGTGGGAATGTTCAGGTGCGCCCAGCCGGGCATTTCCATTGTCAGCCAGTAGTGATAGGCTTTCAGCCGGAAGTCCAGCAACCAGGCAGGTTCATTCTTTTTGGCGGAGATCAGGCGGATTACATCTTCGTTCAGTCCTTTGTGTATTACTTCCGTGTCAATATCCGTAACGAAACCATATTTATAGTCACCTCTTGTTACTTCATCAATTATAGCATTTGAATCTTGCATATCCTGATTGGGTTTATTTAAAAAGAAAATAAATCATGGGGATAAATCGTTGGGAGAATTTGTTTGACGGGATGGTACAAATAAGATTCCACCCTTGACTCCACTGGGATAAGAACGGAGCCGCGGTCTATGATGTCTATCAGATTAAGCAATAAACTTACGAACAATATCATGATGAGTAAGCCAAAGAATCCACCTCCCAGATGATTCAATAGGCTCAGTGGGGTCGCTCCGATAATCCGATGCATAATCTCGCCCACTAAGAAGAATACCCCTACAATCAGTAAAAAGCCTAAAACATAGCTCAACACCGTAACTCCTTGATCCGGGAATCCCCAATCGGTAATAACCACCCGCAACCAGGCAGCAACTTTAGCGCAAAAGAAAATCCCGGCAATCAGCGCTATAAGCGAAACAACCTGTTTGATGACACCATCAGACAGGCCTTTCACAAAACCGATTCCTGCCAGACACAGCAGTGTAATGTCCAACCAGTTCATATTTTCCCCCTAAAAAATCATTATAACGTTTTCTTAACTTCTATCTCTTCATAAGATTCGATCACATCGCCAATGCGAATATCATTGTATCCCGCTATATTCAGCCCACATTCATAGCCGAAAGCAACATCTTTCACATCATCCTTAAAACGTTTCAGGGAACCTAATTCGCCGGAATGAATTACGATGCCGTCGCGAATCAGGCGCACCTTATTTCCTCGTTTAATTTTGCCTTCCTTCACCATACAGCCGGCTACAGTACCCACTTTGGTAATTTTGAACACTTCACGCACTTCTACCAACGCAGAGACCTCTTCCTTTACTTCTGGAGCAAGCATACCCTCCATGGCGCCTTTTACTTCTTCGATAGCATTATAGATGATGGAATACAAACGGATTTCCACACCTTCCTTATCGGCCAGCCGTCGCGCCGGCAACGACGGACGCACCTGGAACCCAATAATGATAGCATTGGAGGCAGCCGCCAGCACAACATCCGATTCGGAAATCTGACCTACGGCTTTGTGAATTACATTCACTTGTATTTCTTTGGTCGAGAGTCGAATCAGGGAGTCGGACAGCGCTTCTACCGATCCATCCACATCTCCTTTGACGATAACATTCAATTCCTGGAAGTTGCCTACGGCAATGCGGCGTCCGATATCATCCAGTGTAACCCGCTTTTGTGTCCGCAAGCCCAGCTCTCGCTGTAACTGTTCGCGACGCCCGGCTATTTCGCGAGCTTCCTGGTCGGTTTCCAGCACGTTGAACGTATCACCGGCCTGCGGTGCTCCGTTCAGTCCCAATATCAATACCGGTTCGGAAGGTCCGGCTATGTCTTTCTTCTGATTTCGTTCGTTGAACATCGCTTTCACACGCCCGTAGTGCGTACCGGCCAACACAACGTCGCCTGTTCTCAGCGTTCCGTTTTCTATCAATACCGTCGAGACATATCCACGTCCTTTATCCAGCGATGATTCTATGATAGAACCTGTGGCGCGCAATTTAGGGTTGGCTTTCAGATCCAGCAAATCAGCTTCCAGCAAGACTTTCTCCAACAACTCCTCTACACCGATACCTTTCTTTGCGGAAATCTCCTGGCTTTGGTATTTCCCTCCCCAGTCTTCCACCAAGTAATTCATATTCGCCAGTTCTTCCTTTATTTTTTCCGGATTGGCGTGGGGTTTATCTATTTTATTGATGGCAAAAACGATAGGCACTCCCGCCGCAGAGGCGTGATTAATAGCTTCCACGGTTTGGGGCATCACATTGTCGTCGGCAGCCACAATGATGATGGCCATATCCGTCACCTTTGCACCCCGGGCACGCATGGCGGTAAAGGCTTCGTGTCCCGGTGTATCCAGGAATGTGATGCGGCGTCCGCTACGGGGCAACTTCACGTTGTATGCGCCGATATGCTGTGTGATTCCTCCTGCTTCTCCGGCTATTACGTTGGCATTACGGATATTATCCAGGAGGGAAGTCTTGCCGTGGTCTACATGCCCCATGACGGTAACAATGGGAGGACGTGTTGTCCAGTCGACTTCATTATCTTCTTCGTCCGTTTTGATGGCTTCTACTACCTCTGCACTGACATATTCGGTTTTAAAGTCAAACTCTTCCGCCACGATATTAATCGTTTCCGCATCCAATCGCTGATTGATAGACACCATGATACCGATACTCATACAAGTAGCGATTACTTGTGTTACCGGGATATTCATCATATTGGCCAAGTCGTTTGCGGTAACAAATTCCGTAAGTTTCAGCACCTTGCTTTCCCGTTCTTCCATTTCCATCAATTCGTGTTCACGCTGCAGGGCGGCATCACGTTTATCCCGGCGGTATTTAGCTCCTTTGCTACTCTTATTTCCCTTATTGGTGAGTCGGGCAAGCGTTTCTTTTATCTGTTTTTGTACATCCTCTTCGCTCACTTCTGTTTTCACAGGCTTACGCAACCTGTTTCTGTTGCGGTCGTCGCGATGCGTCGGTCTGGAGTTCATTCCCGGCGTATTGTTGATGTCGATCCGGTCTTTTTTAATTCGTTTCCGTTTTTTCTTGGTCTCTTTATTGTTTCCGTTTGCCTCTGTCTTTGTCGGTCCGCTTGTTGGTTTTACCGGTCCGTTAAGTGTTTTGGTCGGTCCGCTTGTTGGCTTCACCGATATAACATTCGGTTTGTTTATCACTTCTTTGGCATTTTTTGCCGGAGAAGCGGTTACGCCTTGCAAGGGTTGTTTATTTGTTCCGAATTTCTCGCGTTTTTCTTCGCGTTCTTTTTTTCGTTCTTCCTTTGTTTTTTTCTTCGGACGCGTTGATTGATTAATCGACGAGAGATCTATTTTCCCCGTCACCTTAATACCTGCTTCTATTTTGGCAGGGTTCAATCTGAAAGGTGTTTGTGTTTCAACTTTTTCCGGTGATGCTTCTTCGGCAGGTGCTTCGCCGGTGTGTTTTTCACTTTCCACTTCTTCTTTCGGATCGTCCGCATACTTTTTTTCCGGTTCTGTTTGCAGCGATTCTTTTTCTTCCATTGTGATTGTGATTGTGATTTTCTTTTCTACGGGCAGTTCCTCTTGTTTGGGTGAGGATTTCTCCACGGGTTCTTCCACGAGGACAGGAGGTGTTTCGGTGAGCGTAGACTGTTCTTTTTCCGGTTCTTCTTTCTCGGTTGGGGACTTTTCTGCTTTTTTAGGTTTGTCCAACTCTATTTTGCCCTTTGTTACAATTCTTGGTTTAAATTCGTCAGGGATTTCCGTTTTAATTTCTTCCACTGTTTTTTCTATTTTCTTTTCCGGAGCGACGGACGTTATTTCCGGGGCCGCATGTTTGGTCAACATACGTTCCCTATCCTGGGATGATAAATCTTTTCCAAACTCTTTCACGAGCAAAGCGTGTTGTTCGTCATTGATCCGTGTATTGGGATTCGTGTCGATTGTATGACCGTTTTTTTGTAGAAAGTCCACTGCCGTAGTAAGTCCCACATTCAAATCCCTGGTTGCTTGTATTAATTTTATAGGCATATTCAATCTTATCGTAAAACTCATTTAGTCTTTCATCTCATCTTTAGTCTTTCATCTCATCATCTTCAAATTCGGCGGCCAGCGTCTTTAGAACATCATCCACGGTTTGTTCTTCCAGGTCGGCGCGTTCTATAATTTCTTCACGGCTTAGTGCCAGCACGTTTTTGGCTGTGTAGCAACCCATATTTTTCAAGGCGTCGATTACCCAGGTGTCAATTTCATCCATAAATTCATCTAAGTAAATATCCTCTTCGTCGGCGTCGTCAACGTCGCGGAAGACGTCGATGGAATATTCCGTCAGCATACAGGCCAGTTTGATATTCAGTCCTCCTTTTCCTATGGCAAGCGATACTTCTTCGGGGCGCAGGTAGACTTCCGCTTTCCGTTCTTCTTCATTCATTATGCGAATGTTGGAAATCTTTGCGGGGTTCAGCGAGCGTTGGATGAACAGTTCGATATTCGATGTATAATTAATAACGTCGATATTCTCGTTTCTCAGTTCACGCACAATGCCGTGTATACGGGATCCTTTCATTCCCACGCAAGCTCCTACGGGGTCGATGCGGTCGTCGTAGGATTCAACCGCCACTTTGGCTCTTTCCCCCGGTATTCGTGCGATGGCCTTGATGGTGATTAAACCGTCGTGTATTTCGGGGACTTCCAACTCAAACAAACGTTGCAGGAATACTTTATCGGTACGCGAGAGAGTGATCCTCGGATTGTTATTGATATTCTCCACTTTTTGCACGATGGCCCTCACGGTTTCTCCTTTCCGGTAGAAGTCGCTGGGGATCTGTTCCTGTTTCGGCAGGAGCAATTCATTGCCTTCGTCGTCCAGCAACAGTATTTCTTTCTTCCATACCTGGTATACGTCGGCTGCAATAATCTGTCCGATGCGTTCTTTGTATTTGGCGTACAGATTATCTTTTTGCAGTTCAAGAATCTTGGAGGCCAACGTTTGTCGCAGGTTCAGGATGGCTCTTCGTCCGAAGTCGGCAAAGTGTACTTCGTCTGTCACTTCTTCGCCGATTTCGCTGTCGGGATCTATCTTGCGGGCTTCGGTAAGCGGGATTTGCAGGTTCCGGTCATTCAGGTTGTCATCGGCCACAGCCACCCGGTTTCTCCAGATCTCAAAGTCTCCTTTTTCGGGATTGATAATCACGTCATAGTTTTCGTCTGTGCCGAACATCTTAGCGATAACGTTACGGAAAGATTCTTCCAGAACGCTGATCATCGTTTCCTTGTCAATGTTTTTCAGTTCCTTGAACTCCGCAAGGGTATCGATCATGCTGATTGTTTCCTCTTTTTTGGCCATGTTTCTTACTTGAATCTTAGTATATATTTTGCGTATTTAATCTCATCGAAAGGATGGAATTCTTCTTCCTGTACGGTTATTTTCCGTTTGGCTCCTTCGGGTTTCACTTGCCGGCTCACGCTGACGTGTATTCCTTTTTCGTCTGCCGATTGCAGGATACCGGTTTGTTTCATCCCGTTTTTGAGCATCCATTCTATTTCGTTGCCGGTGTTTTTGCGGTATTGCCGGAGCGTCTTGAACGGGGCGGTAATTCCCGTGGAGCCTACTTCCAGTGTATAATCATCTGTTTCCCTGTCGAGTTGGGATTCCAGATAGCGGCTCAGCGCTTCGCAATCCGCGGTGCTTACCCCTTTGTCATGATCAATTTCCACAACAATCAGGTTACCCGGTTTCACCGCTACGTCTACCAGGTAGTGATCGGAGGCCGCCAACTTTTCTTCTATAATTTGTTTTATTTTTTCTTGTTCTATCATACGACAAAATTTACCGGAACAAAGGGAGGGGACTGTCCGCCCCCTCCTCATCTGCATCTTTTATCCGGGTGCAAATATACGAATAACCGGTAATTACACAATAGGATGCAGGTTTTTTTCGGCGAAGAATCTCCTGGGTTCATGTCTTTAGCAGGCCCCCCCCCGTTCAGGATTTTTTTTGCAGGATCTCACCCTGTGTGCTCCTCTGAAAACTTAGTTTTCAAG
>JAITKB010000028.1 GCA_031278605.1 Tannerellaceae bacterium | reverse complement strand
GGCAAGCCAGCCGGAAAACTCCGGCGGCCTTGCCAAAAAAAGGCAAGCCTCCCGAAGTTCGCCGGACCCCTTTGCCCAAAAAAGGCAAGCCCGCCGGAAAACTCCGGCGGGCTTGCCCCGGGAGTGGATCGAGGCTCCACAAACTCCGGCAACCTTGCCACCACAGGGGCAACCTTCCGCTACGGTGCACTCCTGCTTCGAGCCCTGTTGGGTGGGGGCCGGCTGTAATCCCCCAAAAAAGCTATTTTTGTTCCGGATAAACATAAACCCCAAAAGACATGAAAACATTTTCTATCACCCGGCCCGATGAGGCTATACGCAAGCGGTTGCTCGACAAAATTGATAACCTCACCAAACCGAAAGGCTCCCTGGGGCGGCTGGAGGAGCTGGCCGTGCAAATCGGACTTATCCAGCAGACCGATCGCCCGAGCCTGAGGCGTCCGCACAATATCCTCTTTGCTGCCGATCATGGTATCGCAAAGGAAGGTGTAAGCCCTTCGCCTCAAAGCGTTACGCGGCAGCAAACGGAGAATTTCATCAGAGGCGGCGGAGGAATTAATTTCCTGTGCCGACAACACGGCTTCACGCTCAAGGTCGTGGACGCCGGCGTGGATGGCGACTTCCCCCCCGAACTGGGGATCGTGGACAAAAAAGTGCGGCGAGCCACGCGCAACTTCCTCTGGGAGGCTGCCATGACGGAGGAAGAACGCGACGCCTGCATACAAGGAGGAGCCGAAGTGGTGAAAGAGGTCTATGACCGGGGATGTAACATTGTGAGCTTTGGCGAAATGGGTATCGGGAATACGTCGGCCTCCTCCCTCTGGATGAGTTGCTTCACGGGCCTTCGGCCGGAATCTTGCATCGGCTCGGGAGCCGGCCTGGACAGCCACGGCCTGGCGCATAAACGACAGGTGCTGAAACAGGCCCTGGAGCGGTACGACGGAGATGCTTCGACGCTTGATGTGATGCGGTACTTCGGCGGACTGGAAATGGTGATGGCCGTGGGCGCTATCCTTGAAGCCGCCGAACTGCGGATGATTATCTTAATAGACGGTTTTATCCTGACTAATTGCCTGCTGGCTGCCGTTCGCCTCTACCCCCAGGCCGCTGCCTATGCCGTTTTTGCCCACGAGAGCGGCGAGGCGGGGCATCAACTGCTGCTGAAACATCTCAAGGCCTCCCCCCTGCTGCACCTGGGACTGCGTCTGGGCGAAGGCACCGGCTCGCTATGCGCCTTCCCGATCGTGGATTCGGCCGTGCGGATGATGAACGAAATGGAAAGCTTCGCCCGGGCCGAGGTAACGAAATATTTCTAGAACATGAACACCCTCTTGGCTGCCTGTATCTTTTTCACCCGTCTGCCCCTGGGTCGCCTCGGCAAGGTACCGCCCGGGGCTTTCCGGCACATCCTCGCCCGGTGGTCGCTCACGGGCTGGCTCACCGGGGGGGTTACGGCCGGCGTATTGTGGTTGTGTGCCCGGGCGCTTCCTCTCCCCGCGGCCCTTGTGGTGGCGCTGGGGGCAAGGGTATGTCTCACCGGCGCCTTGCACGAAGACGCCTGGGCAGACTTCCTGGATGGTTTCGGCGGGGGGAGAACGCGGGAACAGACCCTGGCCATTATGAAAGATTCGGCCCTGGGGACGTACGGTCTTTTGGGCTTGGTGTTTTATTTCCTGCTGTTGTGGTCGCTCCTCTCGGCTTTTCCCACGGCCACGGCCTGCGCCCTGGTGATTGGCGCCGACGCCTGGTGTAAATCCATCGCCGCCTGCCTGCCCAACCTCTTGCCCTATGCCCGAGGGGAAGCGGAGAGCAAGGCCGGCGTAGTGTACGAACCCATGTCCCGGTGCGGCATCGTCTTCTCCCACCTTGCGGGTTTGCTCCCGTTGCTTGTATTTCTTCCGCCCGGCTTGTGGGTATCGGCCCTGTTCCCCTTGCCTGTTTTCTTTTTCATGTTCCGGGCGATGAAGAAGCGTCTGCAAGGTTACACCGGCGATTGCTGCGGCGCCGTTTTCGTAGCCTGCGAATCGGCCTTCTACCTTTTTGCCGCAGTATTTTATGCCATAACATGCTAACGATATAACCCATGGAAATAACCCTCATTCGTCACACCTCGGTAAACGTCCCCCCGGGCGTCTGCTACGGACAAACGGACGTACCGCTACGGGATAATACGTTCGAAAAGGAAGCTTCGGAAGTGGCCCGGAAGCTGGAAAAGAAATGTTTCGACCAGGTTTTTACCAGTCCCCTCAGCCGATGTGTGCGACTGGCCGATTATTGCGGATACCCCCACGCCGTAGCCGACGACCGGCTGAAAGAACTGAATTTCGGCGAATGGGAAATGTGCGCGTTCCGGGAAATAAACGACCCGCACCTGCAAAAATGGTTCGACGACTACTTCAACGTTCCCACACCGGGAGGCGAATCCTTCCGGATGCTATTGGAACGTCTCGCCCGCTTCTTCGACGAACTGAAATCCGCCCCTTACAGGCAGGTGGGCATCTTTGCGCACGGCGGAATACTGACCTGCGCACAGCTTTACGCCGGCAATATCCGAAGGGAAGAAGCCTTCAGCTTCGTGTTTCCCTACGGAAGCGTCATCCACATGGAACTATAAGTCTTCCAGCCATTGCCCAACGGCGGTGACCAGTAGTTGATTCTCGGCGCCGGTCTGGGTAGACAGGCGGAAAAAAGAAGCGTCCAGGCCGTGGAAATTAGAGGCGTCGCGTATCAGAATGCCGTGCTGTTCCAAAAGGTATTGTTTCAAATCCCCGGCCGTCCCCTTCTTCAGCCGCACGAGAAAGAAGGTGGTGGAGGTGGGGAGCACTTCCAGCCCTTCGAGCTTATTGAGGCGGTAGATAAATTCCGCCGTGTCCCGTTGCCATTTACGGATGGGCAACGTAAACTGCGCCGGGTGAATCAGAATGTATTTGCTTGCTTCCACCGCCAGGGCATTGACCGACCAGGGTATGAGGTATTTGTTTACTTCCTCTGTAATCTCTTGCGAGGCCATGATGTAGCCCACGCGCAAACCCGGTACGTTGTAGGCCTTGGAGATGGATTGCACCAGAATCAGGTTTTTGTTGGTTGTCAGATCGGTTGGTTTCAGCATCTCTTCCGTAGAGAAGGCGGCGTAGGCTTGGTCGACAATAAAGAACGTCCGGGGGTTG
>JAITKB010000018.1 GCA_031278605.1 Tannerellaceae bacterium | reverse complement strand
ACCATCCATGCCGATTATTACCTGCCGACCGACTCCTCGGCAATTCCCTTCGGCCCGAAAGAAAAAGTGGAAGGAACGCCCATGGACTTTCGTACCCCCCATGAAGTAGGCGCACGTATCCGCGAACCTTTTGAACAACTCCTCTTCGGCAAAGGATACGACCATAGCTATGTGCTGAACAAGGACAACGACGAATTGTCGCTCTGCGCCCGTTGCGTCTCCCCGAAAACAGGAATCGTCCTGGAGGTGTTCACCACCGAACCCGGCCTGCAACTGTATACAGGGAACTGGATGACGGGGAACTTTATCGGGAAAAACGGTCAACGCTATCCCGAAAAATCCGCACTCTGCCTGGAAACCCAGCACTTCCCCGACAGCCCGAACAAACCGGAATACCCCCTTGTGGTACTCCGTCCGGGTGAAGTGTTCCGGAGCCAAACCGTTTTCGGCTTCTCCACAGAAAAATAAATGAAATTGCATTATATACTAATTACTTAAAACTTAAAATTATGACAACAAACAGTCAACAGAAAAATTACACGGTTCCCATCATTATGATGATCCTGCTGTTTGGTATGATATCTTTCGTTACCAATCTGGCAGCGCCTATGGGCGTAGTATTGAAAAACCAGTTTCAGGTTACCAACTTCCTGGGGATGTTGGGCAATGCCGCCAACTTTATTGCCTATGCCTGCATGGGCATCCCCGGAGGCATCCTGCTGCAAAGAGTGGGATACAAGAAAACAGCATTGATAGCCATAGCCATCGGCTTCGTAGGCGTCGGTATTCAATACCTGTCGGGCTATGCAAGTCAGGAAACGGCTTTCGCCGTATATCTATGCGGCGCTTTCGTGGCCGGCTTCTCCATGTGTTTGCTCAACACAGTGGTCAACCCGATGCTGAACACCCTGGGTGGTGGAGGAAATAAGGGCAACCAACTGATTCAGGTGGGCGGCTCATTCAATTCCGTGATGGGCACATTCACACCCATGTTCGTAGGTGTCCTCATCGGCGAAGTAGCCAAATCCAGAATAACAGACATATTCCCGGTGATGTACATCGCCATGGGCGTATTTGCCACTGTATTCGTTGTCCTGAGCCTGGTTAATATACCCGAACCGAATGCGGAAAAGAGCGCAGAACCTCTGGGACGGTTATTGTCCGGAGCCTTAAAATTCCGCCACTTTGTGCTGGGAGCGATCGCCATCTTCGTATACGTAGGCGTAGAAGTAGGTACGCCGGCAACGATGAACTTATTCCTGGCCGATCCCAATGCAGGAGGCGTCAATGCCGCAACTGCCGGCTTCGTGGCCGGTACATACTGGTTCTTGATGCTGATCGGACGTCTGATCGGCGCTTCCATCGGATCGAAAGTATCCAGCAAAACCATGCTCGGAACCACTTCGCTTGTTGGGTTAATCCTGGTTAGCTGCGCCATCTTCTCGCCCATCAACAGCTCGATACCCTTACCCGTATTGCAGGCAGACGCAACCGGAACGCTCTCCTTCGGACTGGCCGAAGTGCCTATCAACGCCATGTTCCTTGTCCTGATAGGCTTCTGTACATCCATCATGTGGGGAGGCATATTCAACTTAGCCGTTGAAGGCCTGGGCAAATACCTGGCCGCAGCCTCCGGAATATTTATGGTACTTGTGTGCGGAGGCGGAATCCTTCCGGCATTCCAGAACTACATAGCCGATATAGCCGGCTACATGACAAGCTACTGGGTAGTCTTTGCAGGTCTCGCCTATCTGCTGTATTATGCATTGGTCGGCAGCAAGAATGTAAACAAAGACATCCCCGTAGAATAATAAGCCAACTCTTATGAATATAAATAGCATAAGAAGCACATTCGCCAAGTATTTCGGAGCCTCAGGATCGGTCTATACCTCTCCGGGACGTATCAACCTGATCGGGGAACATACCGACTATAACGGCGGATTTGTATTCCCCGGCGCAATAGACAAAGCCATGACGGCCGAAATAAAACCCAACGGAACAGATACCGTCCGTGCATACGCCCTGGATCTGGAAACCGACAATTACGCCGCCTTCGGATTGAAGGAAGAAGACATCCCCAAACAACAATGGGCGCGATACATCTTCGGCGTATGCAGGGAAATTATGAAACGAGGAGGAAAAATAGGCGGCTTCGATACGGTATTCTCCGGCGATGTACCCCTGGGGGCAGGCATGTCCTCGTCCGCAGCTCTGGAAAGCACCTTCGCCTTTGGCCTGAACGACCTCTTTGAGCTGGAGATCAACAAATTTGAACTTGCAAAAATAGGGCAGGCCACCGAACACAACTATTGCGGTGTGAAATGCGGCATCATGGACCAGTTTGCCTCCATCTTCGGAAAAGCCGGTAGCCTGATCTTACTCGATTGCCGCTCGCTGGAATACCAATACTTCCCCTTCAATCCCGTGGGATATAAACTCGTACTGCTGAATACAAACGTAAAGCACGCACTGGCCGACGGCGAATACAACAAACGTCGCGCCTCATGCGAAAGAGCCGCAGCAGCCATCCGTAAACAACACCCCGAAGTGGAATTTCTCCGCGACGCAACAATCCAAATGCTGGAAGCAGTGAAAAACGACATCAGCCCGGAAGATTATTTGCGCGCAGGATACGTGATAGAAGAAGTGCAACGGGTAATGGACGTATGCCAGGCCCTGGAACAAGGCGATTACGAAACCGTAGGAGAACGGATGTACGGAACACACCACGGCATGAGCAAACTCTATGAAGTAAGCTGCGAGGAATTAGACTTCCTGAACGACATCGCACGAAAATGCGGAGTAACAGGCTCACGCGTGATGGGAGGCGGATTCGGAGGCTGTACAATCAACCTGGTAAAGGAAGAAAAGTACAACGACTTCATCAAAGAAGCCTTCCAATCATTCAAGTCTAAATTCGGACACGAACCCCTACTGTACGATGTAGTCATCAGCGACGGCGCAAGAAAACTCTGACCCCCCGGAAATCAAAGGCCGGAAAGGGGGGGAGGACATCGCCTTCGGCGATGTCCTCCCTTTTTGCGCACCGGCTTTAAATTAAAAAACCTTCCCAAAAAATCTCTTTCAACCTCATGCAAACAAAGTCGTTATTTTATGTCCTGATCTGCCTGTCGCTGTGTAGCTTCGCAGATCTTTCCGCCCAGCAGTCTCTCCCCGGATACGACCGGGCACGCCGGTTCGCACCCTCCAATGCGGAGCAACTTTTATTCTCCTATACCCTCACGCCGCAGTACTTCCACCACAGCGTGAAGTTCTGGTACGAATACAAAACAAGCCGGGGCAAGGAGTGGTATGTGGTAGATCCCGAAACGGCAAAGAAACAACCACTCTTCGACCTCGAAGCTCTGGCAGCGCAAATCAGCGAAACAACCCAAAGCCCGTTCATTGCTCAGCAACTACCCATCGCCAACCTTAAACTCAAGGACGACGACCGTACTTTCTCCTTCGAGATCGCATCGCCGGAAAAAACCTTCTACTTCGCCTACGATTACCTCACACGAAAACTGACGGAAACGGAAAAAGAAGTCGTCCCGGAACGATGGGCCAACGTATCGCCCGATAAAAAATGGGTGGTCTATGCCAAAGACCTGAATCTATATTGCATGAGCTATGCCGATTACGAAAAACTACAGGCCAACCCCAAAGATAGCCTCGTGGCAGAAACAGCGCTTACAACCGACGGCGTGGAACACTTCGCCTTCGGGATGCAGCGCAACCGGATGAATACGGATTCGTTCCCGGACCATAAACGCAAAGCGGTGCAAGGCAATTGGTCGCCCAACGGACGTTACTTTGCAGCCACAGTGACCGACCAACGCGCCGTGGGCGACCTGTGGGTCATCCACTCGACAGCCCATCCCCGCCCGGCATTGGAGACATACAAATACCAACTTCCCGGAGAATCCGGCTCGCCCGTTGTCCATCTCTACGTATTCGACCTCGACAATCGGAGCCGGAAGGAAATCACCACCACGTGCTTCAAGGATCAAACCCTTGGACTTGCCGCCAAACCCAGAGATAACGGCGCCAACTCCCCCTCCGTCTGGCTGGGGAACAACAACAGGTTCTTTCTCACCCGCGTGAGCCGCGACATGAAGCGCACGGACATCTGCTCCTATACCCTGGGCGAAGATTCCATAAAAACCATCATCCCCGAACGGATGAATACCTATATTGAAACACGTCCACTCTCGGCAACCGACCCCGGCGGAGAACTAATCCACTGGAGCGAACGCGACGGATGGGCGCATCTCTATCTCTACGATGCCACCGGGAAACTGAAAAACAGAATTACCCAAGGCGCCTGGCACGTAGACAAGATTGAACATGTAGACAGCAAAGGACGCGTGGTGTATTTTATAGCCAACGGCAAAGAAGCCGATGATACAACGCCGTACTACGAACATCTCTACCGCGTGAACTTTGACGGTACGGGCCTGAAGTTGCTCACCCCCGGCGATTATTTCCACCTTACGCATATGGACCGGGAGGGACGTTTCATTGTAGACAATTACTCGCGTGTAAACACTATTCCCGCCACGGCCTTGTACAACAATCAGGGCATGAAACTCATGACGCTGGAAGAAAGCGACTTTTCCCAACTCCTCCAGGCCGGCTACCGCTTCCCCGAACCCTTCCGCGTAAAGGCGGCGGACGGCGTGACGGATCTTTACGGCCTGATGTATAAACCCTTCGATTTTGATTCCACAAAGGTATATCCCCTTATCAACTACGTATATCCGGGTCCGCAACAAGAGGGTACGTATTTCCGCTACATTCCGATGAACCCGCGTACCGACCGGCTGGCACAGGCCGGTTTTGTGGTTATCTCCGTGGGTCACCGGGGCGGTCATCCCAGCCGGTCCAAATGGTATCACAACTACGGATACGGCAATCTGCGGGATTATCCTTTGGCCGATCATAAGGCGGCCATTGAGCAGTTGTGCGACCGACATACCTACCTAGACATCAACCGTGTGGGGATACACGGGCATTCGGGTGGCGGCTTCATGTCCACGGCCGCCATGCTGGTGTACCCCGACTTCTTCAAGGTGGCCGTTTCCTGCGCCGGCAATCACGACAACAACCTCTACAACCGCGGCTGGAGTGAGAAACATCACGGCGTGAAGGAGACAAGCGACGAGGATGGGAACATCAGCTTCTCCATCAAAGTGCCCACCAATCAGGAGTTGGCCAAAAACCTAAAAGGCCATCTGTTGCTGATACATTCGGAGATCGACAACAACGTCCACCCGGCAAACACCCTCGTGTTGGTGAACGAACTCATCAAGGCCGGCAAACGGTTCGATATGCTTATCATTCCCAACCAGCGACATCATTTTGACAACTACAACGAGTATTTCTACTGGCGCATGGTGGATTATTTTTCCGAGCATCTGCGCGGTGAAAGGGAAACGGGCATCGACATCAAAGATCTTAAATTGGGCAACTGGTTTCAGGGGTATCAGCAGTAGAGTGTCTTTGGGAAGGATCCGGTGATTCGTCTTCGGAATCAAAATCGAACTCGAAATCAAAGTCGTCTGTTCCGGTAAATTGTTCCAACTCCCGGCGGTCTTTCTTGGTGGGTCGTCCCAATCCCTTGGCACGGTCTACGAAGCCCGATATGCGATTCATTTCCAACAATTCGTATTGTTCGGGCGGGGTTACGTTCTCCATATATTCGGCAACGAGTTTGGCGTTCATGCGTCGCTCTGTTAACGCCAGCACTTTAAAAGAGTAGGTGAGGGGAGGTTTACGTACCTGTATCACATCTCCCGGTTTAATCATCCGGGAAGGTTTTACGTTCATTCCACCTATCATGACTCTGTTTTTCTTGCAGGCTTCGGCCGCTATGGTCCGGGTTTTAAATATCCTTGTCGCCCACATCCATTTGTCTATTCTTACTTCATTCATGGGGGTTTATGCTTGTTTGTTGTTATACCGGTTCATCGTAATCTGCACGCCGGAAAGGCAGAAGCTTTTCACCATTTCGGTCGCTGTTTTCAGTTTGTCCGGCATTGCCATTAATTCTTCCGGGCTAAATTCTCCAAGTACATAATCTATCTGCCGGCCTATGGAGAATTCGTTCCCTATGCCGAAACGCAAACGGGCATAGCCTTGCGTTGCCAGTGTTTCTTCTATGTTCCTCAATCCGTTATGTCCTCCGTGACTTCCTTTGGGCTTGAGGCGTAATGTGCCGAAGGGGAGAGCGATGTCGTCCACCAGCACCAATAGATTTTCGTCAACAATTTTTTCTTTCTGCAGCCAATAACGCACAGCCAGGCCGCTTAGGTTCATATAAGTCGTTGGCTTCAGGAGCAGCAATTCTTTTCCTTTTATCCGCAACCGGGCTATATCGCCGTAACGCGCCGGCGAAAAGGCTGCCAGGCTGTCTGCTGCCAGGCTGTCTGCAATACGAAATCCGATATTGTGGCGTGTTTCCCAATATTCGGGGGCAAAATTGCCCAATCCGGCTATCAAATATTTCATTATCGTTTACAATACGTTTAGAATACGTTTACAATTATATCATGTAGAAAAGGGGAGAACATTCGCGAAACGCTCTCCCCTTCCTAATGATTCGGAATCTATGTCTGCCTGTTGTTATTTCCCTGAAGCGGCAGCGGCTCCACGTGCGGCGCGTGTTAACTTGACGGCACATACAACGGCATTTCCGGCATTTACCAATTCCAGCTTGTCGAATTGGAGGGAATTTACCTGTATTGTTTTTCCTAATCCTAAATCGGATATATCGATCACTAATTTTTCCGGGATGTCGTTGTAAAGTCCTTTTACCTTCAATTTCCGCATTTCCAAACTTAGCTTACCGCCGGCTTTCACGCCTTCGGAGTGTCCTTGCAGTGTAACCGGTACGTCGATCACGATGGGTCTGTTGTCGAAAATTTCCACAAAGTCGATATGCAGAATAGCCCCTGTTACCGGTTGGAATTGGATATCTTTCACTAAAACCTTTACATGCTTGCTGTTTTTCAGCGACAAATCTACCAGAAACACTTCCGGTGTATAAATCAGATCCCGCACAGCGTCATTCGTAACCGTAAGATTCGTAACGACAATCCCTTTATTATCGCCTATTTCCACGATCTTTTCCCCCTTGCTCAGCGGGGTGTTATAAGGCAAGCTAACGGGCGTAGCGCCATACAATACTGCGGGAATCGCATTTTCTTTCCGAATGGACTTCGCTGCTTTCTTTCCGACGTCTTCTCTCGGAGTTCCTTCTAATTGAAAAAATTTCATCTTGTTTTAAGAATTTATTTGTGTTACTCAAAATTAGTTATGCTTCCTAATCTCCCATCACACACGATGTTGAGCTGAAAAGCGCTGCAAAGATAGACTATTTTGGGGGAATCCGGGTCCTGTCTCTTCAAAGAGTTAGCGCTACGTTTAAGGATCGCTGAAAGGAGTAAATAGATGACAGTGAAAAATTCTTAATTATTACTCCTAAAATAAATTATCTTTTACAAAAAAAAGTCCCCCTTACCGGGGGATAAATCTCCCGGTAGTGAGAAATAAATTTTTCAGTACTGAGAAATTATTTTTTCAGTAGTGAGAAATAAATTTTTCAGTACTGAGAAATTTCTATCCGAAAAAGATATATTTATCGCTGATAGCTAAGCGATTACATTTTAAACCCCGAAACCTGAAAATTGACGAATATTAAGATTCGTGCGACCTGTTCGCCAAACGATAATCCTTCGGCGAGGTCCCATATAGCTTTTGAAATTCGCGGTAGAAATACGATTTGTTGGCGAAACCGCAACGATACATCACCTCGGATACGGTGAGCTTGGTTTTTGTTAACAGCTTTGAGGCGTATTCCAGACGGATCGCCCGTACAAATTCACTGGGCGTCTTGCCCGTCAGTTCCTTCAGACGCCGATACAAGGTCGCCTTGCTTATATTCATGAATCCCGCAATAGCAATCGGACTCAATGACTCATCGTCTATGTGCCTGCGCACGTAATCCGCAATCTCCTGCATCAAGCGCTCATCCTCCCGGTGTATTTCCGCTCCGTCCCGTATTTTGACACACGACCGGCCGGAATTGAAATACTCCTGCAACAAGGTATGCTTGGACAACAGATTCTCTATGGCGGAAATAATATGTTTGGGATGGAACGGCTTCGTGATATAAATGTCCGCCCCATGTGCATAGGCCTCTACAAGATCGTCGACAGAGGTCTTCGCCGATAATCCGATAACGGGGATGTATCCGGTTTTTGCATTGGATTTCAGTACATCAATCAAAGCAATCCCGTCCATGGCGGGCATCCGGATGTCCGAGATAATCACATCCGGATGATTGTCCCGGATAAGTTCCAGGGCCTCCTGCGCACCGGAGGCTTCCCCAACGGTATACCGCGGACTCAGGATATCTTTCAGCAGGGAGCGTATATGCTTTTCGTCGTCCACAACCAACACCCGGACACCCCTCTCCCCAAAGGCCGGGGAATGAGCCGGAGATTCCCCGCCCGGTGTCGTTGTCGGATCTTCCTCCCGCCCGGGAATATTTTCCTCCATAAATTCCAGCGGGGGAATAACCACATCAAACTCTACATATTCCCCCAAAAGACTCCTCACCCGTATACGCCCTCCCAGAAGTTCAACCAGGCTTTTCGTCAGGTTCAACCCCAGACCGGTACTTACGGCATTCCCTACATTGGGCGAGGCGTCGAATATCCTGTACTTATCAAAGATCTCATCCATCTGTCGCTCGGTTAATCCCTTCCCCGAATTCCGGATAATAAAATGCAAGGCCGGGTTATTCCTTTCCCCCTGCCGGATCTCTACATGGATATAGCCGTTGCGGGGCGTGTATTTGAAAGCATTCGAGAAAAGATTGAAAAATATCTTCTCCAGCGAATTCCTGTCCGAATACAGGGAGGAAACCCCGTGGAGATTCATCCTGAAGTCAATCTTATTTTCATGCAGCCCCTCCAGGTAATTATCGGAAACATATCCGGCCAAAACGCCCAGGTCGATGTGTTCCCCACAAAGAGGAGTGAACCCTGACTTTGCCTTACGAAATTCCATCAATTCATTGATAAGCTTCTGCATACGTTCCGCATTGTTCCGGATGATCTGCAGGTATTTCCTGGTGTAGACATTCATCTCCGCCCTTTCAAGCAAATGCTCGGCGCCTCCGAATATCAGCGTGAGGGGAGTAAAAAACTCATGCGCAACGTGGGTGAAGAAATTCAGCTTCGATTCGTAGGCCTTTTGTTGCGATTGAATCTCTATTTGCTCGATCAGAATCTGCCGGTTCAGCCGGATACGATTCCGAACAACCGAGTGGGTTACGCAGCCCACAACAAGCAGCAATACCCCGTATGTCGCCAAGGCAGGAGCGCCCAGCCACCAGGGATAGCCAACCTGGATCCTCAACCGGTAAACATGCCCGGTCCATTGCTTGTCGCCATTGGTATTCTTCACCTCCAGGCGGTATTTCCCCGGAGGCAATTTGCTGAATACAATGTTCGGATTATTCCCCGGCAAACTCCATTCGTCGGCATAGCCCCGGAGACGATACACATACTCGCAGTTTTCGTTGTTGATGAAATCCTTTGAAATGAAGGTGAACGTGACGTACCGTTCCTCGTAGGTCAACTTCAAGGTATTGTCGCGGATTCGTTCATGCATATTCTGCGGAGTATTGTAAATCCGTATCCCGCTCAATGCAATGGGGGCAGCAAAGCCGCGGAGCCGAATATCCTGCGGATTAAAATAATTGAATCCGCTTACGCCGCCGAAATAAAGGAAGTTGTCCGGGTCTTTAAAGTATGCCCCATCCGAAAATTCATCATTCTGTAATCCGTCTTTGAGTGTAAAATTCCGGATCTCGTTCTTTGGGCTTATCCTTGTCAATCCCTGATTGGTGCTGAGCCAAAGCGAATGGTTGTTGTCTTTCAATATCCCATGTATTGTGTTATTCGTCAGTCCGTTTGTTTCGTCGTAGTGTTCGAGTTTCATCCGGTTGTGCTCCAGGGTTAGTTTATTCAATCCATAGCTGGTGCCTATCCATAGCTGATGCCTATCAGACAACAGGCTCAGAATATCATTGTTGGTGAAGCGTATATCATCATTTGTGTCTTCAATCCGCTCGATGATATTCCCCTCGATATCTATCTTATATACTCCCCCGCCCCGCGTGCCGAACCACAAGGTCTGTTCCTTGGAAGTAATCGTATAAACCACATCATTATGCAAGGGCTTAACCCGACCGGAGGAAATGTATTGCTCCGTTTCCCCCACGCCGTATCCCCGGTTGTTTTTACGGATGGCCATCTTGATCAGGCCGAATCCGGAAGTCCCTATCCACAGCAGTGAATCGTTGTTTGTGAAATGAATGTTGTACACGGCCCGGAAGTAAGGACAGTGAGGAGGTATATCCAGTTTCTTCAGTTCGGATGAGCCGGCATACAATATATTAATTCCTTCGCCCTCCGTTCCGATAAAAATATCGCCTGAGCGATTTTTCGCAAGAGCGTATACCGAATTAGAGATTAAGCCTTTTTCCAGGGTAAATCCATTCGATATGCGGCCGTTTTCCCTCTCAAGACGTTTAATTCCTCCGCCTTTGGTGCCTATCAGGATCCTGCCTTGGTTGTCCCGGCAAAAACATCTCACCGGATGATCCGTCCAAACGGTAACAAACGGGAAGTCATAATGATACAACTGCAATACGCCTTGCCCATCGCTTCCTACCCATAAAATATCCTGGCTAGCGTAACACAGGGAGAAAACCGACATTTTTTCCGGCACCTTGCCGATCCATTGATAGCTCTTGTGAAAAAGACTGTATTCAATGCATCCCCCTTCGTAAAATCCGATATACAATTTGTCGTACCTGCAGATTACCTGCGATACGTTTTTACGAATGTCCAGAGCAATCCGTTCCGGCAACGAATGATTCCGGCCGAAAACAAATAATTCCTGTTTTTTGCAGACGACCAAAGAGCCGTTTGTGTAGAATATCTTTTCCACCCCTCCAGGCTTTCCAGGCAGTTGCAGGTTCTCCGGATGCATGAAGGAATCGTCTTCGTTCGGATTCGCATATACCACATTCCCGTTGTGCAATAAGGCGTACAGCCGATTGTTTTCATCTATCACAAAATCCTTCAGGGAATCCGCAAAGCCTTCGGGGGAAGGGATAGAAACAAAGTCGTTTAAAACCTCGTCGAAACGAAACAATCCCCCACCCTTTACGAAGCAGATTATGCGCTTGTCGGTTGTTATTCCCAATATATAGGATCGCTCCTGTTTCGGTATCTTATTTTCCGTTCCGGCATAATAACGCAGAAATTCCCGGCTTTCCCGGTCCCATCTGTTTATGCCGTAATCGGTGGCAATCCAAAGATATTTCCTGTTTTGTTCCAGGATCTGCCGGATGATATTATTGCTGATGGAAGAAATATCGTTTCTGTTGTTATGAAAGGTTTTTAAATCCCTCCCGTTGTAGGCATTCAGTCCATCCCAAGTGCCAAACCATAGGATGTGTTCCGAATCTTCGTAAATGCAATTAACGGCATTATTGGACAATCCGTTTATGTTTGAAATACTCTTAACCACATTCATGGCATACGCCGTATGGTGCAGGAATAAGAGCGAAACACAAAATGCATTTATCCATTGTTTTTTTATGTTGTGTGGCATAAGTACACCTTTTTGAAATTTTAGTACACCTCTTTTGTTCGCCTCTCTTAATAGTTTTACCGGCAAATTTAAAAAGGAAATTATGGATATTGCAAAACGAAGCGAACACAACCCCTTGCTTAAACCTTCCGAGCTGAAGCCCGGAATGGAGGGTATGGAAATTGCCTGTCTTTTGAATCCCGGCGTCTTCCGGTATGGAAATAAAATCCGGTTGTTATTGCGTGTGGCCGAACGTCCGATTCAACAAAAAGGGAAAATAAGCTTTCCGGTTTACGATGCACACGGGAAAACGAAAGTGTTATCCTTTGACGTAAACGATCCGGAGCTGGACGCCAACGATCCTCGCGTGATTCGTCATAAAGGACAGGATTATCTGACCTCCCTTTCCTACCTCCGGCTCGTATCGTCCGAAGACGGGATACACTTCCGGGACGATCCGGAATACCCTCCCCTATTCGGACAGGGGATACAGGAATGTTTCGGCATAGAAGATTGCCGGGTGGCCACAACTGCCGATGGATACTTCCTCAGTTTCACCCAGGTTTCTCACCTGGGCGTTGGCGTTGGGCTTATACATACCGCTGATTGGAAAACCTACACCCGTTACGGGATGATCCTCCCGCCTCACAATAAAGATTGCGCCCTGTTTGAGGAAGCCGTCAATAACCGCTTCTATGCCTTACACAGGCCCAGCAGCCCGGAGCTTGGAGGGAATTATATCTGGCTGGCGGAATCGCCCGACCGCCTGCATTGGGGCAATCATACCTGCATTGTCACTACGCGCAAGAACAGTTGGGATTGCGCACGAGTAGGGGCGGGATCCTCTCCCATCAAAACCAAAGAGGGCTGGCTGGAAATTTACCACGGGGCCGACGAGCATAACAGGTATTGCCTCGGAGCGTTCTTAGTGGATCTGCATACTCCGTCAAAGGTATTGGCACGCAGCCGTGAACCGATCATGGAACCTGTTGCGCCTTACGAGCAAACGGGATTCTTCGGCCATGTGGTATTCAGCAACGGACACCTCTCCGACCCGGACGATCCGGACAGGATCATTCTCTATTACGGAGCAAGCGATAGCGTGGTGTGCCGGGCGGAATTTTCCCTTACGGAAATATTGAACTCACTGGAATGAATGCCTTTCCCGCCTCCCCGACTTTGGACCGATGTCGGCAAAGGATGAACAGGAACAAAGAAAGAATATGAATATAGTCAGACGCATACTTACGGAATACAGGGTGTTCAAACAACAGGAAGCCAATATGCGCATTCTGTTACTGACCAATATGTGCTATGCATTGGTGCTGCCCGTTGTGGAAATATTTGTTGGCGCCTATATCATGCGAAATACCGGCGATGCCGTTATGGTTACCTATTATCAGTTAATGATGTATGCCGGAATTGTTGTCACGTCTTTTGTGAACGGGTTTTTATTGGAACGATTCCGGATAAAATCCCTGTATGCCGCCGGGATTCTTGTGAGTGGCGTTTCCATGTTCGGCATGATGAGCATCCCGGCCTTGGGCTTTAGCGGCCTGGGCATTGCCGGCTTTACCTTGGGGGCCGCCTCCGGGTTTTTCTGGACCAATCGTTATTTGCTGGCATTGAATCACACGCGTGACGAAAACCGCAATTATTTCTTTGGCCTGGAATCTTTTTTCTTTTCCATCGCTTCCATTGGCGTACCGCTCATCATCGGCGCATGCATCGTAAGGATAGAGGGTAAAATGCTTTGGGGCATCCCGGTGGACCTCAGGGCGGCCTACCGGATTGTGACGGCCGTCGCGGTGGCGATTAGCATCCTGGCCTGTGTCATCCTATGGAAAGGAAATTTTGAGAATCCCGGGGAGAAACTCCGGCTTTATTTTCGCTCCCATGTTTTGTGGAGAAAGATGTTACTGCTTTCTGCCCTGAAAGGCATGGTGCAAGGTTTCTTGGTTACCGCCCCCGCCGTATTGGTGCTTCACCTGGTAGGCAACGAAGAGATTCTGGGATTGATACAGGGTATCAGCGGGGCTATTACAGCGGTATTGGTTTATATATTGGGGCGTACGGCCGGGGCGGATGACCGGTTGAAAATATTTTTGGGCGGTATGGTGGTGTTTTTTGTCGGCACTTTATGCAACGGCATTCTTTTTTCGGCAACCGGCGTGATTTTATTTATCCTCTGCAAAGTAATTTTCCAGCCTCTGTTCGACCTGGCTTATTTCCCCATTATGATGCGGACGATAGACGTTGTGGTTTCCCTCGAAAAAAGAAATAAGTACACTTACATCCTCAGCCATGAACTCGGATTATTCCTCGGAAGGGCTTCCGGCCTCCTGCTTTTTATTGTGCTTGCCGGTGGAATATCCCAAGTGTTCGCCCTGAAATACGCCCTTCCGATTGTGGGAGGATTGCAGTTGCTCTCCTGGCCGTTAAGTAAAAACATAACGAATCAAACCATCCGCATCGAACAGGAAAAAAGAACTTTTAATTAATAACCGATTGAATACATGATGAACAAACGTATTTTATTTTCAGTCATGGCGCTTATGACGCACATAGGTCTTTGGGCGCAGCATACGGCAACCGTATCGGGCAAGGTATCCGATGCCGGTAGCGGTGAAACTTTAGTGGGAGCTTCCGTGATGGAAACCGGAACATCCCATGGTGTAACAACAGATTCGGAAGGCAAATTCACCCTTCAAACAACAGGCAGGCAGATTACGGTATCCTACCTGGGGTATGAAATGCAAACACTGTATGTGCCTCCGTCGGGAATCGTGGATGTGAAATTGATTTCCATGCTTCTGCTGGACGAAATCGTTGTGGTGGGCTACGGCACCCAACGCAAAAGCGACCTGACCGGCTCCATTGCATCCATTACGGAGAAAGAGGTAAGGAATTACGCCGTTTCAAACGTTTCCGAATTGCTCGCAGGGAAAGCCTCCGGGGTATTCGGCGCCGCCCCGTCGGGGCAGCCGGGAGCGGAAACGGTGATACGTATCCGGGGTTTCGGCACGGTGAACGATAATAATCCGCTGTATGTGGTCGACGGGCAATTTATGGATAATATTCGTAGCCTCAACCCCTCCGATGTGGAACGCATCGAAGTGCTGAAGGATGCATCGGCCACCGCTATTTATGGCTCTCGCGGTTCAAACGGTGTAATCCTGATAACAACCAAAGGGGGCGTGAAGGGAGAAACCAGCCTAATCTTAGATGTCTCCATGGGAGTGAAAAGCAGTTACCGGGCGCTCGATATGATGCATAGCGAGCAGTTCTACAACTTCATCCTGGAAGCGTATAAGAACGATGCTGCTTTTCAAAATTCCCAAAAGGAGAAATTTACCAGTCAGTATCAAAAAGGCTATGATACCGACTGGTGGGATGAAACAACCCGCAATGCTTTCAACCAGAATTACAACCTAAGCGTCCGTAAAGGAACAGACAATTCCCGCTCGGCGCTTAGCCTGGGCTATATGGACGACCAGGGGGCGTTGATTACTACGGAATTTAAACGTTTGTCTTTGCGTCTTAACCAGGAATATGACCTGGGGCGGTTCCTTACCCTGGGGGCAAACGCAGGATTGTCCAAGATGCGTTCAAGAGATGCCGGCGCTGTGCCTTATTTCAACTTCATCCAAAGCGCCGATCCGTTTACACCGGTAATAAGTCCGCTCGTAGATCCTTCTTCGGAAAATTATGCATACAACAAATATGCCCCTACGGAATGGAGTTTCAATCCCAATCCGGTATCTATGCTTGAGCTACCGGAGAGGTATGAGGATTTGTTTAATGTTTTCGGCAATGTATTTGCCTTGCTGAAGCCGGCGGAAGGATTTACTTATCGCTTCCAGTATAGCTTTGAGAAGAACGATAGTCAATTTAAAGATTTCAGGCCCTTATACTCGGCAACCTTCTCTGCGGACAACCTCGCCAACCGTGAAAGCAAATACACCACAGAAACTACGCTGAACCGTGTAAACACAGAGGTGTTCAACTACATTGCCGAACAACGGCTGAATTATAATAAACAAATAGCAGAACACCGCATCGACCTCATGGGGGCTATGACTTACGAAAAACAATCGCTCGAAACATTGCGGGGCTATAAAACAAACGCGCTGGGGAATGAAAACATCTACCGGATCCTGGATGCGCAAACGAAAAACGACCAGAGCGGAGGGGCCAAAGAAACTTCGTCCATGTTGTCCTACCTGGGGCGTATGAATTATACGTATGCAGACAGGTATTTGCTCACGGTGAGTTTCCGTGCCGACGGTTCATCGCGCTTTGCGAAAGAAAACCGCTGGGGATACTTCCCCTCTTTCGCACTGGGATGGAGGATTTCCGATGAAGAATTCTTCCGCGAACTGAACATCGCAAACACTTTGCCTTACCTCAAACTGCGTGTGGGTTGGGGACAAAACGGCAACCAACGCATCGACCGCGATGCTCCCTATACGTTGATAGGAACCAATAACGAAAACCAATGGTATTTTGGAAACGGCTTCATACAAGGATATGTTCCGCAATATACCGGTAACCCGGATATAAAATGGGAAACCAGCAGGCAAAGCAATATCGGTATGGATGCCACGCTGTTCGGCCATGCGCTGAACCTGTCGATGGATTTCTATGTGAAGGAAACCAAAGACATGTTGCTCACCATGCCCATTCCTTCGTTCGGCGCATTCCCTACCAGCCCGTTCTTCAATGCGGGTGAGCTGAAGAATACAGGCTTCGAGCTGTCTGGCAATTACGGAAATGGGATCGGGCGCAACTTCAGGTACAACGTGGGCGTCAATGTATCGACATACAAAACGGAAGTCACCGACCTTGTTTCCGAATACCTGAGCGGCGACGTAAGCCGTACCTACAAAGGTGGTCCAATCGGGCGTTTCTGGGGATACAAGCAGGTGGGAATTTTTCAAAACCAGGAAGAAATAGACAGTTATGTCGATAAGAACGGGACAAAAATTCAACCCAATGCCCAGCCCGGCGATTTCAAATTTGCCAAACTAACCGAAGAAGGGGTATTGAACGATGACGACCGTTGCTTTATCGGCGATCCGAATCCCGACTTAATCTTCGGACTGAATCTGGGATTTGAGTACAAACACGTTGATTTCTCCATGTCATTCCAGGGCACATTCGGCAACGACATCTGGAACGTAGCCAAAGGGAATCTGGCTTCCGCCGGCATGCAAAATGCGCTTGCCAAAGCATATACCGAAGCCTGGCGAAAGGAAGGAGATCAGTCGCTTTATCCGCGCATGACCAATTCGGATACGAACAACAATTACCGTGCGTCTTCCTTTTACGTAGAAAACGGTTCCTTCGCCCGCTTACAAAATATTCGCTTAGGTTATACGCTTCCCCCTTCGCTGGTGAAAACAAAACTCTTGGCCAACTGCCGCTTCTACATTTCCGCCCAGAACCTCCTCACCATTACAGGATACTCCGGGCTTGATCCGGAAATCGGCACGAACAGCCCGCTGAATATGGGTGTTGATACGACGCGTTATCCCGCATCGCGAACTGTGATCTGGGGCTTTAGCATACAATTTTAAGAACATATAATCATGAAAAATACAGTATGGATACTATGCCTGACTATCCTTTGTGCAGGCTTTTACGGTTGTTCGCTGGATGAACCCAGTTATGGAAAAACAACCTCCGAAAATTTTTACGAAAAAGAAAGTGATATAAATTATGCCCTTTCGGGTGCTTATCTCCAATTAAGAAATACATGGAACGAGTATGCACTGAATTTCTACCTCATCGGTGATTGCACAACCGACGATGCCTTAAAAGGCGGAAGCGGCGATGGTGACAGACGTGAAGTGCTCGACCTGTCTGATTTCATTGTGTATACTACAAATGGAGAGGTGGCACGTCGCTGGGAAATTCTCTACCGCTTGATAAATCGTTGCAACGAGGTTATTTATTACGCTCCTGATGCCACAGGCGATAAAAATATGCTCACACGCTATGCAAATGAAGCCAAGGCCTTACGCGCTTTCGGATATTACTCGCTGGTAACTACATTTGGCGACGTACCTTTGCTAACGACTCCGATGACACCAAACGAAATACTGAATCTACCCCGCGCCGCCGCCGCAGATGTTTACAAGCTAATAGAAGACGACTTAACGCATGCAAGCAATCTGCCGGCCAAAGGAGAGTACAACGCAGATGACGCCTACCGCGTAAGCCGCGGTTTTGCCAAAGTGATGTTAGCCAAAGCTTATATGTTCAGGAGTGATTTTATAAATGCTGAAAAATATCTGCGCGAAGTGGTAGAAATTGACAGGGATTATAAGTTATTGCCCGATTATGGCTTGAACTGGACGCCGCAATACGAAAACAGTTCCGAATCGGTATTTGAGATTGCCAACAAGATGTACAACAAAACCATTGCTACGGGAACAAACGTTCCGCACTTCTTCACCAGCAGAAATACGGAAGGGTATCAGGGTTATGGATTCCATGTGCCAAGCACGGATCTGTATGAAGCTTTCGATCCGGACGACCCGCGTATCACATACGTGTTTACACAAACCGGCGACCGTTACATGGGAGATGAGGCCGACCAGGACAATTCTCACTCTGTTACCGGATTCCACGACTATAAAATGACTGTTCCCCGCGTCGAAAAAGAAGGATACGATGTATGGCTCATTCCTTATAATATACGTTTGATCCGATATTCCGACGTATTGTTGTT
>JAITKB010000002.1 GCA_031278605.1 Tannerellaceae bacterium | reverse complement strand
GTTAACGTGCAAAGTCACTAAGCAAAAACACGTTTAAAATAAAATAGATATGGCGAAAATCAAAGGTGTTGTTACAGTGAATACGGAACGCTGCAAGGGTTGTGACCTTTGTGTGGTAGCCTGTCCGTCGGATGTATTGGAACTACATCCGCGCGAAGTTAACAACAAAGGATATCATTACGTTTATATGAAAAACCCAGACGGTTGCATCGGGTGTGCCAATTGCGGGCTGGTATGCCCGGATGGATGTTTAACCATTTATAAAGTGAAGCTTAATTGATGGAAGATATAAAATTGATGAAAGGAAACGAGGCAATAGCCTATGCCGCTATCAGGTATGGGACAGACGGATATTTCGGCTATCCGATAACGCCTCAATCTGAAATTATGGAAACGCTCATGGCCGAGATGCCTTGGGAAACAACCGGCATGGTAGTCTTACAAGCCGAGAGCGAAGTGGCAGCCATAAACATGGTCTATGGCGGAGCGGCAAGCGGCAAACGCGTGATGACCTCCTCGTCAAGCCCCGGTATCAGCCTCAAGTTGGAAGGCATATCCTACATAGCCGGAGCCGAGCTACCTTGCTTGATTGTCAACGTCATGCGCGGCGGACCGGGGTTAGGGACCATTCAGCCCAGCCAGGCCGATTACTTTCAAACCGTCAAAGGAGGAGGACATGGCGATTACCGTTTGATCACCCTGGCCCCCTATTCCGTACAAGAAATGGCCGACTTTGTAGCCCTCGGGTTCGACCTCGCCTTTAAATATTCTAATCCGGCGATGATACTGGCCGACGGCATCATCGGGCAAATGATGGAAAAAGTCGTCCTCCCCCCCTACCGGCAACGGAAAACAGAAGCCGACATACGACAAGAATCCCCCTGGGCCGTGCAAGGAAAATTGCAAGACAGGAAGGTAAACGTAATCACGTCGTTAGAGTTAGACCCAGCCATCATGGAAGAAAACAACAACCGCTTCCAGGCCAAATACCGGAAAATAGAAGAAACGGAAGTAAGATGCGAAGAATTTCAGTGTAAAGACGCCGAATACCTGCTGGTAGCCTTCGGATCGTCAGCACGCATCTGCCAGAAAGCCGTTGAACTTGCCCGCGAAGAAGGCATCCGTCTGGGACTATTGAGGCCCATCACCCTGTGGCCCTTCCCCAAGAAAACGATCGAAGCATACGGTGCGCAAGCAAAAGGTATGTTGTCGGTAGAACTCAATGCCGGGCAGATGGTCGAAGACGTCCGCCTGGCCGTGAACGGTCAGACAAAGGTAGAACACTTCGGACGCCTCGGCGGAGTCGTGTTTACGCCGGACGAAATAATCGCTGCATTAAAAGAAAAACTATTAAAACCATGAGACGAGGAAGTAAAATAGACGACATCCTGTCGCTGATATTCATATTGATGGCCGTTGCCGCAGGCATATGCTTTTTTGCGGTCGACAACCGTATGACATTTTGGATCGTAGGAGGGATAGCCGTTATATTCCGATTGATACAATACGCATTTCGTTTTTTTAATTAACAGAACACACAATGGAACTCACCGAAATAATCAAACCGGAAAACCAAGTGTACGGCAAGCCCCGGCTGATGAACGACAACCCGATGCACTATTGCCCCGGCTGCAGCCATGGCGTTATACACAAGCTCATAGCCGAAGTAATTGACGACATGGGCATGGAAGAACAAACCATTGGCGTTTCGCCCGTGGGATGCGCCGTGTTTGCATACAATTACATCGACATCGACTGGGTTGAAGCCGCGCACGGACGCGCTCCCGCCGTAGCGACCGCCCTGAAGCGCCTCAACCGCGAAAAGATGATATTCACCTACCAAGGCGATGGAGACCTGGCCGCCATCGGGACGGCCGAAACGATCCATGCCGTCAACCGGGGCGAAAACATTGTCATCGTGTTTGTCAACAACGCTATCTACGGCATGACCGGCGGACAAATGGCGCCCACGACCCTCGTAGGCATGCCCTCGTCGACCTGCCCCTACGGACGCGATGTAGCCCTGAATGGCTATCCGCTGAAAATAGCCAACCTACTGGCACAACTGGAGGGCGCCTGCATGGTAACACGCCAGAGCGTGCAAACGGCCGCCGCCGTACGAAAAGCAAAAAAAACACTTCGCAAAGCCTTTGAAAACTCGATGGCAGGGAAGGGTACCTCCGTGGTCGAATTTGTTTCCACCTGCTCTTCCGGCTGGAAAATGACCCCCGACCAATCCAACAAATGGATGGAAGCACATATGTTCCCCTTCTACCCCTTAGGCGACTTAAAGAATACCGAATAGCAGTAACATACGACTAAACACATGAAACAAGAAATTATCATAGCCGGATTTGGCGGACAAGGCGTATTGTCGATGGGGAAAATACTAGCCTACTCCGGACTAATGGAAGGAATAGAAGTCAGTTGGATGCCCTCGTACGGCCCGGAACAACGGGGAGGAACGGCAAACGTCACCGTTATACTAAGCGACAAACCCATCAGTTCACCCATCCTGAACACATATGACATAGCCATCATCCTGAACCAACCCTCGCTGGATAAATTTGAAAGCAAGGTGAAACCCGGAGGCATCCTTATCTACGACGGATACGGAATACACACGAAAATCATGCGGACAGACATACATGCCTACCGGGTAGACGCCATGGATGCCGCTACGGAAATGAAGAACAAAAAGGCCTTCAATATGCTAATCCTGGGAGGACTACTGAAGGTCGCCCCCATAGTGAAATTAGAAAATGTGCTGCTGGGACTCAAAAAATCCCTGCCCGAACGACACCACAAACTAATCCCCATGAACGAAGCCGCCATCAAAAAAGGCATGGAGATCATCCGCGAGATATAGCCGCATAAAAAAGGGACTTGGCAAATGTGCAGTGCGTCCGCCTCCTCGTTCGCCAATCCCCTGTCAAGAAAGAGGTCTTTTATTATTCAGAAAAACTCAAGGATACAAGGATTGTCGTCCGGATGGCGCCGGATGGGATTCCTTGATTTGTCAAGAATCGTATGCGTATAATTGGCGATGACGTGTGAATCTATATACAAAAGAGCGCTGTCGTCGCTTTCTCCCGTGGTAATAATGGAGATAAGCCCCCCCCTTTTTATTTGCATCATAATCATCCTCTCCAATTTATTAAAGACACAGTCCGTTTATTTTCATAGAATAACAGCTTGACTTGAATCCTGAAATTGTACAGTGCAGCACATAGGGTAAAAACTTCCTCAACAAAAAGATTCTACATGGGCAAATGCATTATCAACCATGTTGTCGAGATTATCATCCTTTAAAATTGCATTAAATGCAGCGACAGCTATTGCCCCTATGATAATAATGCCACCTAACATACTTTGCTTGTTTATGATTTCAATTTGTTTTTTTATAATCATTCTATGTTTGGCAAATGTCAGAGGAAAAATGACATTCCCCAAAATTTCCGGAGACATGAAAAACTTTTTTTTCGCTCCTCCAAAATTTTTGGAGATATGAAAACTTTTTTTTTCGCTCCTCCAAAATTTTTGGAGAGGAAAAATATTTTCTTCCCAGACTCCTCGGGAAGGGATTTATTGCAATAAATCTCCTTTCGGATGCTTTGGGGGGAGGATTTTGCGCAAAATAAACCCTTTGCCACGGACCAAGGCAAGGGGAATGGAGGAAACGACGCCTTGTTCTCTTCCGATTAAAAAAACTACCTTTGCCGGTAAGAAATCAACACAAAATAACTTTGATTCATATACAGTCATGAAGAAAATCCTTATAATGAACGGACCCAATCTCAACCTGCTCGGTAAACGAGAACCGGCAGTCTATGGCAATCTTTCGTTTGAAGCATACCTGACGGAATTAAAAAAACAATATCCTACATGCGAAATCTCTTACTTCCAAAGCAATGTGGAAGGTGAACTGATCAATAAACTGCATGAAACAGGTTTTGAATACGATGGCATCGTGCTCAATGCCGGCGCTTATACGCATACGTCCGCGGCGCTCTTCGACGCTATCCAAGCCATTGATGCACCCGTGATTGAAGTGCATATCTCTAACGTACACGCGCGGGAAACCTTCCGGCACGTCTCCCGGATCTCCGCCGCCTGCAAAGGCGTTATCCTCGGATTCGGACTCGATTCCTACCGCCTGGCGATGGACGCCTTCGAACCTCAGCAACATCTATCCTAAGGCGAGCGCGAACCGCAATGTTTTGATAAGCGACCGTTTCATTGCAGACAGGTACCCGAAGCTCAAAAACCCTATCTTTGTCGTATGGCTGTCTTTCCCTTTATTTTGTAGAGAAACAAATACTTAAATAATTATGAAAAGAATAAACAAACTATTCGGATGTATATTTTTCTATTTTGTATTCATTCTGACTTCATTTACAGTAATTGCACAAAACAAAGCAGATTTTGAGACAATGGATATCGACAAACCGGTTAAAGACTTTCCTGTAAAGTATTCCTGTGAAACGCCATTGGATGCCTATATAGCAATAAGTTATATTGGAGTAAATGGTAAACAAAGCTTGTGGAGGCCTTTTAGCGCTTATCGTTTTCATCATTTATTCGCAGATGAGAATACTAAGGACAAAACAATACCTGAAAAGAATAGGAATGAACTATTAAACAGGGAAATTAAAGAATGTATTATATACAAGGATTCAGTTGCTGCGGTTATTACCGGAAGTGATAAAGACTCATTATATCTGATAAGATATTTGAGTAAGGAAAATGGCAAATGGTTGAATGCAGGAGAGAATATTGAAGAAGGTTTGGCGAAAGCAAGAGCTAGTATTATCGACTACCTTCCTCAACTAGCCTCTTTTATTCCTAAGATAGAGATAGTAAAACAAACACCAACGGATACTATCAATTTTGTGAATTACCTGAAAACACATGGAAGATCACCCTATCGCATTTGATTTAGTTGATAGTCCATTCGGAAGAGAGCCTTTCGATGCGGGATTAGAAGTTAAATTTAATCCTAAAATTGGTAGTTATCAAGAAAATTATGATGGTTATATTTTCTTTCAAAAACCAGAAGAGGAAGAAAAAGGGACTCCTCTTTATGAGTTATTCACTGATCAATATGTGACAGAAATAAAAAGACGAGCAGTTATATCAGGAATGAAAGAAAATCAGATATGGTATAATGTACCTATAAAAGATTTAAATAAGGAAATCATAATAAATTCAATGAAAAAAAATTCTGAAGGGAAAATATGGAACTTTACCCAATAAGATCATAATTATAGAAGCGTCCTTATGAAATTAGTTCTTCCCTATCACAGACAGACAGACATACTCACAGACATACATTAATACAGACATGAAAACAATACAGATTTCCCCGCTTATACTTTCGCTGGGCTTGACGGGATGTTATACAGAGACGCCAAAGCCCTTGAACGTAGTTTTTATCCTTTCGGATGATCACCGTTACGACTACATGGGTTTTATGGACAAGGTCCCTTGGCTGGAGACGCCGAATATGGACCGTATGGCCCGGGAGGGCGCGCATGTGCGCAATGCTTTTGTTACCACTTCGCTTTCCTCGCCCAGCCGGGCGTCTATCCTTACGGGGATGTATTCTCATGGGCATAAGGTGGTGGATAATTCCTCGCCTTTGCCGCCCGGGCTTACGTTCTTCCCCGAGTATCTGCAAAAGGCGGGTTACCGGACCGCTTTTTTCGGCAAATGGCACATGGGCAACGATTCGGGCAGCCCTCAGCCGGGCTTTGACCATTGGGAAGGATTCCGCGGGCAGGGCGAATACTATAACCCGCGCATCAATACCAACGGCCAGTGGGTGGAATACACAGACAGCGCCTACGTGACCGACCTGCTTACCGAACACGCCCTGGACTTTATCCGGGAGCAGCAATCGGAGCAAAAACCTTTCTTTGTTTACCTCTCGCATAAGGGGGTGCACGATAACTTCGCCGCCGCTCAGCGTCATAGGGGGAGTTATGCCGGCAAGGAGATTGTGCTTCCGTCTTCGTTCCGCACGCCCGAATACGGATTGACCGCCTTGCCTTCCATCGACCCTCAGACGGGGAAGGCGGCTTCGGGAGAAGCCTATTACGGCGAAGCGATGATGCCCGATTGGGTAAAGAACCAACGCGAGAGTTGGCATGGCGTAGATTATTCCTACCACGGACGTCCCTGGGACGTGCAGGTGCGGAACTATTGCGAAACGTTGCGATCGGTGGACGAGAGCATCGGGGCGGTGCTCGATTACCTGAAGGCGAACGGCCTGGAGAAGAATACCCTGGTGATCTACATGGGCGACAACGGCTTTGCCTGGGGAGAGCACGGGCTGATAGACAAACGGCAGTTTTACGAAGAATCCGTACGGGTGCCGATGCTGGCGTATGCCCCCGGCTTGTTTGAGGGCGGACGGGTGATAGAGCCTTTGGTGCAGAACGTCGACATTGCCCCCACCATTCTGGATTACCTGGGCCTGGAGAAAGCTCCGCAGATGGTGGGTTATTCCTTCCTGCCGCTTTTGCGGGGGGAGGAGACGGCCTGGCGCAGCCGTATTTTCTACGAATATTATTGGGAGCACGAGTTCCCGCAAACGCCTACCATGCACGGCGTGCGTACCGACCGTTACAAGTACATCCGCTACCACGGCGTATGGGATACGAACGAGTTCTACGATCTGCAGGACGATCCGGCGGAGATGCATAACCTCATTGCCGATCCCGAACGCCAGGAGCTTATCCGGCAACTGAATCACGACCTCTACAATTGGTTGGAGGAGACCGACGGGCTAAGCATCCCGCTTAAACGGACCGAGCGCCCGCACAACGACCACCGGAACCAGAGTAATTATTAAACAATAAACATATGGGAAACCAACTGCATTTACTGCTCCTGGGAGGCGCCCTTTGGGGTTGCGGGGAGCTTCGCGCACAGACGCCTCCCAACGTCGTGCTGTTCCTCCTGGACGATATGGGCTATGGCGACCTGGGTTTTACCGGCGCCCTGGGATACGAAACCCCGCATATCAACCGGCTGGCCGGGGAATGGATGTTCTTCTCCCATTTTTATTCCGCCCAACCCATCAGCAGCGCCTCGCGCGCCGGTTTGCTGACGGGATGTTACCCCAACCGCATCGGCTTTCGCGGCGCCCTTTCTCCGCGTTCCGCCACGGGGATTCACCCCGAGGAAGAAACCCTTGCAGAGACGCTCAAGGGGCAAGGATACCGGTGCGGCATCGTGGGCAAATGGCACCTGGGCGACCGCCTTCCCTTCCTTCCGTTGCAGAACGGTTTCGACGATTACCTGGGTTTGCCCTACTCCAACGATATGTGGCCGATGGACTATGCGGGCAACCGCGTGACGCCGGAATCGAACTTGCCCAACAAACTCCGCTACCCCGCCCTGCCCCTTGTGGACGGGAACGAAACGGTGCGGGAGCTGTGGACCCTTGCCGACCAGGGGGAACTCACCGGCCTGTATACCGAAAGGGCCGTACGGTTTATTGAAGAGAACCGCCGGCGTCCTTTTTTCCTCTACATCGCCCATTCCATGCCGCACGTTCCCCTGGCCGTATCGGAACGGTTCAGGGGGAAGAGCCGGCAGGGTCTGTACGGCGATGTGATGATGGAGATAGACTGGAGCGTTGGGGAGGTGATGAAGGCGCTGAAAGAGCAGGGGCTTGACGAGCATACCCTCGTTATTTTCACCTCCGACAACGGCCCCTGGGCCAACTTCGGCAACCACGCCGGGAGCGCCGGGGGTTTGCGCGAAGGCAAGGCCACAACCTTCGAGGGCGGACAGCGCGTGCCTTGCATCGTGCGGTGGAAGGGCGTTGTGGCCGGGGGAAGCGTTTGCAACCGCCTGGCTTCGGCCATTGACCTTTTGCCCACCCTGGCGGCCGTGTCCGGGGCGTCGTTGCCGGCGAAAAAGATAGACGGCGTGAACCTCCTCCCCTTGCTGCTGGATGCCGGTTCCGCAGCTCCGCCCCGCACGCATTTCTTTTATTATTTCGAGGAGAACGACCTGGAGGCCGTCCGCGACGAACGTTTCAAGCTGGTCCTTCCGCACCGGCACCGCGTGTACCTTGCCCCGGGCAACGACGGCTTCCCCGGCCCGACGACGGAACAGGACACGGACCTTTCGCTCTATGATCTCCGCCGGGACCCCGGGGAGCGCTACGATGTAAAGGCGCTTTACCCCGAGGTTGTGGAACGCCTTCTGCTTTTGGCGGAGGAGGCCCGGAAGGATTTGGGGGACAACCTTACGAACCGGGGCGGGACGAACCGTCGGCCGATAGGAAGGACCGCCCATGAATAAACCCCCGGCCACCCCGTTTGCCCGACCCTTGTACGTGATGCTCAAACCCGTGGGCGCCACGTGCAACCTCCGCTGCAAATATTGTTATTACCTGGAAAAACGCGCCCTGTACCGCGAAGCGGATCGCTTTGTCATGAGCGACGAACTCCTGGAGCGCTTCATTGTGGAATACCTCGGCGCCCAGACCGCTTTGGAGGTTCTGTTTACCTGGCATGGGGGCGAGCCGCTGATGCGTCCCATTGAATTTTACCGGAAGGCCTTGCAGTGGCAGAAGAAGTACGGGCGCGGCAGTAAGATAGACAACAGCATACAAACCAACGGCACGCTCCTCAACCCGGAGTGGTGCCGTTTCCTGGCGGAGAACCATTTCCTGGTGGGGATTTCCATCGACGGGAACGAACGCCTGCACAACCGTTACCGCCGTATGCAGGATGGCCGGCCAACGTTCCACCGGGTGATGCACGGCGTGGAGTTGTTGAAGAAGCACGGCGTGGAGTTCAATGTGATGGGGGTGGTGAACGACTATAATGTCGACTATCCGCTGGAATTTTATCATTTCTTTAAGCGCTTGGGGGCGCATTTCATTCAGTTTTCTCCCATTGTGGAGACGTTTCGCGGCTTGCCGGCTCCCTGGAACGTGCCGCCTGCAAAGTGGGGCGATTTCCTGATCACGCTGTTTGACGAATGGGTACGCAGCGACGTCGGGACTTATTTCGTTCAATACTTCGACGCTACCTTGGCCAATTGGATGCATCTTCCCCCGGGCGTATGTTCTCTGGCCAGGACCTGCGGCCATGCCGGGGTGATGGAGTTCAACGGCGACGTCTATTCCTGCGATCATTATGTATTTCCTTCCCACAAATTGGGCAATCTTTCCACCCATACGCTTACGGAGATGATGTATTCGGAGCGTCAGTTGCGTTTTGGCGCAGATAAGTACGAGGCTTTACCCCGGCAATGCCTTGAATGTACGTATCTGTTTGCCTGCCACGGCGAATGTCCGAAGAACCGCATCATCCGGACTTCGACGGGCGAAGAGGGTTTAAATTACCTCTGCCCAGGTTATTATAAATTTCTCCATCACGTGTCGCCCTACATGGACTTTATGAAGCGGGAACTTCTTGCGGAACGATCCCCCGCCAACATCATGTACTATTTGCAACGCCACACGCTCTAAGTCCTCCTCTCCATCGCAAAAGACGAAACCATGTTTCAAAAATTTTCGGAGACATGAAAAACTTTTTTTTCGCTCCTCCAAAAATTTTGGAGATACGAAAACTTTTTTTTTCGCTCCTCCAAAAATTTTGGAGATATGAAAACTTTTTTTTTCGCTCCTCCAAAAATTTTGGAG
>JAITKB010000121.1 GCA_031278605.1 Tannerellaceae bacterium | reverse complement strand
TTCCGGACACCCAATTCCCCACAGGTAAAGTTCCAAATCAAATTCCGGACAGCCGATTCCCCACTGGTAAAGTTCCAAATCAAATTCCGGACAGCCGATTCCCCATAGGTAAAAGTCTCAATCAAGTTCCGGACAGCCGATTCCCCACAGGTAAAGCTCTGCCGGGGAATTTTCGGGGATCTTTGCCCGTGGGTTTTATTCGTTCCAAAGATCGGGGATGCTCTCGTGACCGCGGGCTTTCTCCGGTTGGCGATCCGTGGGGGCCATTTCCCCGGAATGAATCCCGTAGAGGCGTTTGGCGGTTTCCATCATCGCCTCTACCTGGTGTTTATAAGGACGGTCGGTGACGTCGACCAAGCCGCAGTTGTAATTCTCGCCGTCCATCCGGCCCGTCAGATCCTGGTCGTTCCACTGAAAATAGGCCGTGCCGATTAAGCCGGGATGGGAAAAAGCCTGCTCCGTATAATAACGGTAAGCAACCCCGCGCTCCCGCTCCGAAGGAACCTGCCAAAGCGATTGCGCCATCCCGCGAACAACCGTCCCGAAATGGTACTCGCCAATCATCATCGGCAAATCCGTCAGACGCAAAGCCCGATCCATCATGGAAGGATCCGGACGCAAAGCATAACAATTGAAACTGAGTATGTCAAACGACCGGCGGCAAATCTCCAAAAGCTCCGCATCCAATTCCGCCAGGTTGCCGAAGCGAATGCCCAGGTTCAGGTGGTTCGGATCGTGTTTTTTCATGGACGAGCGAACCGTTTGCAGAAACGTCGCAAAGCTGCGGTATATAAACGCTTTCCGGCGTTCGGGCGTGTCGCCGTCCCGAAGGAATTCCAAAAGCGCCGCCCGAACCGGACGCTCTCCACCCGATAAAATAAGTTCGCAAAGGCGCTCCTCCTGGTTCAACCAGGCCGGCTCGTTCCCAACAAAGTAGCCTATCACCCAGGGATTGTCGCGCATCTGAGGCAGCCGGGTCGCCAGGGCCGAATCCATCCGCGCCGCAAATCCGGGAGCATACACATCCGCCAGACCCATCAAACCCCGTTCCATGCCCAGGCCGGAGAGCTGCAAGGTATACGCCTTGCGGTTCAGGCCATAGACGTCCGACCCCGACCAGTTGGCAATGGTGTTCAGCCCCCACCGGTCCATGCGCCGCAGGATCTGCTCGTTGGCCTTTTCCCTGAAATTCTCCCCATAACGGCGGTAAAGATTCCAGGCGCCGAAGGAAATGACCTCCGCACCCCGGTTGCTCCCGGCGGAGAGAACCTCCCCGGGAGGCAGTTCCCCGAACATCCCCTCGCGCCGGGCCGGGTCGCGGACATTGCCGCCGCCACCCGCACTGACGCAGTCCACGCCCACGGAAAGGAAAAGATAACCCTCCGGATCAACAAACCACCAGCGACCGTCGATCTTTTCCACCCGGAAATAACCGCTCGCAGCAACCTGTCTCTGACGATAACCGCCATAAGGCGCGTAGTTATACGCTTTGGTGGAAACCAACTCCCCGTCTTCCTCCGCCCACTCCTTCCGCAACTGATCCAACGAATGAATCTTCCCTTCATAGTCCACCAGGTTGGACTGCCCGAAGGCATCCACGGCAGGGACCGTCCCCAGGTATTGATCGCCGGGATCCTCTACGGAAAGGCTGACCGAACGCAACTCAAATTCCGGAGCGCCGATCGGAACACGCATCCGAACCCCAATGGAATCCACCCCGCGCAACGCCCCGCGCTGTCCCCCCAGGTTGATCCACCCGGTATACCGCGGCTGGTTGTACGTAGCCGCCAGGTCGATGTTCGCCTCCGGCAACCGACGGAAAAACTTCAAGGGAATGGCGAGTTTGTTCCAGGCATTGGGCGTATAACTCATTATCCGGAGCTCGTTGTAACCCTCTGAAGTAGTAAAACCCAGGTGGAAACGTTGCGAAGTGGTGATCCGAAACTCCAAAACCACATACTGATACCCGTCCCAATCCCGCGGAAGGCCGGGAGACAAATCCCCAAGGGCAAACTTCCGACCGGAAACCTCCTTCGTCGGGTCGAATTTTACCCGGAATGTTCCCGGACCCACGCTGCATTGACCCGGGAAAAGAATACATAAACTGATCAGACAGACAAACCATACGTTTTTCATATTCGCTATTATTAATGGATTCACAATATTCATGGATTCAACCGGCCTGTAACTCTGTACCGATTCTCTTTGAAAACAAATATAGCGTACAAAAAATTGTCTTCCCCCAAAGCGCCCGCATGAATTTGTCGCAGCTGCGAACTTTCCTTATTTTTACCCTCGTTTGTCTCAAACACGAATGCGTGGATTAATTTATTTTACCCCAACAACATGGCAGGACTTTATATACATGTTCCCTTCTGCAAAAAACGATGTGTGTATTGCGACTTTTTTTCCAGTACACACCTATCTTATAAAGACGCTTATCTATCTGCCGTTGTGCAGGAAATGACCCTACGGCAAGATTATCTCGCCGGCGAAACCCTCGATACGATTTACTGGGGAGGAGGAACACCTTCGATGCTTACGGAAGCTGATTTTGAACAGGTATTTGAAGCTGTTTATCGTTTGTTCCCGGTAAAAGAAGACGCCGAAATCACCTTGGAAGTCAACCCCGATGATATAACCCCGGATTATGTGTCCTCTCTTTGTCGATTACCCTTCAATCGCATAAGTATAGGAATACAGAGCTTTAACGACGAAGACCTCCGTTTTCTGCACAGACGGCACACCGGCCGCCAGGCAATATGGGCTGCCCAACTCTGCACAGACCGTGGATACGGAAATATAAGCATAGACCTGATGTATGGACTTCCCGGCCAAACGCCTGCACGGTGGGAACAAAACCTAGAGGAAGCTCTACGTTTGAACATCGTCCATCTCTCGGCCTATCATTTAATATATGAAGAAGGCACTTTGCTTTACCGCATGAAAAAAGATAAATGCATACAAGCAGTAGACGAAGATGTCAGTCTGTCTTTATTTACCCTATTGATCGACCGCATGACAGATGCCGGCTACCGACATTATGAAATTTCCAATTTTGCCCAACCCGGCTTTCTTTCTCTCCACAACACCTCGTATTGGACAGGGAAAAAATACCTTGGCATAGGGCCATCGGCACATTCATACAATATGGAAAGTCGCCAATGGAATGTATCTTCCCTTTCGCTCTACATAAAAAACACACAGAATGGAACCTCTTGTGTCGAAACAGAAAAGTTAAATATTCATAACAAATACAATGAGTATATACTAACAGGTTTGCGCACACAGTGGGGAATCAGTCTTTCCTATATCCTAACAAAATTCGGAGAAGAGAAATACAATTATTGCAAAATGCAAGTAAAACGCTATACGGACACCGGTATATTGCGAATATACGATGACAGATTGCTGCTTTCCCGCAACGGATTATTTATATCCGACGTCGTAATGAGCGACCTGCTCTGGGTGGATTCTTATACAAAACAGGGGATTTGAATGACAAACTTCGCAGATTTAAGGATATCTTCTGCACATTTCGGGCAAATTTGTATTGTTGAATGAAACTAATACGTATATTTGTGACGATAAAGTGAGAAGGTGCCATATTTGTATATCATATCAGGGTGTAACGGCGCAGGGAAAACAACGGCTTCCTACACGATACTGCCGGAAATGTTGAAGTGTAGAGAGTTTGTTAATTCCGACGAAATTGCGAAAGGCTTGTCGCCTTTCAATGCAGACAGTATAACTGTCGCCGTAGAAGCAGGCCGGATAATGCATAGACGGATAAAAGAGCTCATCGCAGTGGGTGAGACCTTTGCATTGGAAACTACACTAGCCACGCGTTCTGTTGTTAAATTGATGCAAGAAGCGCAAGAAAAAGGATACTACGTGACATTGCTTTATTTTTGGTTGAATACTCCTGACTTAGCTGTAGAACGTGTAAAAATGAGAGTTGCTGCCGGAGGGCACAACATCGCTGAAAGTACAATCCGCAGACGATACGATTCAGGCATACGGAACTTATTTGAGCTTTATTTGCCGGTCAGTGATTACTGGATGATAACAGACAACTCGATGTCGCCTATGGAAGTTATAGCAAAAGGATTTAAAAATGATAAAAAAGAAATATATAAACCCACGATTTTTAATCAACTTGAACAATATGAATGAACGAGAAATTAGAGAGTTCGAGGAGAATATAGTCAAAGGAGCAGATATCGCTTTCCAACGCTTAGTTTCTGAAAAGAAAAAAGAAAACGGAGAATTAGTATTCTCCCGTAACGGACATATTTTCCGTGTTAAAGCGGTGGATTTAGATAAATTCGGCGTGTGAAACTATATTCACGTTAAATATTTAGATGCAACGATACACGAGATGAGACGTATTTTCGCATCTTTTTATTGCAAATGAAACCCTTTCTTTACCAAGTAGCTTCTCTTTTTTATACGCAGTATGGAACAGATGTAAGCGGGGTAGTTTTCGTTTTCCCTAACCGACGAGCAGGATTGTTTTTTCAGAAGTATCTGTCTGAAGTTTCCAACCATCCTTTATTTTCACCAACAATACTTACTATCAGTGATTTGTTTTTACTATTGAGCGGAAAGCAGGTAGCCGATCGTATTCGTATGCTTTTTACGCTCTACCGTATTTATGTTGGGAAGAACGCTTGGGCTGAGTCGTTTGACGAATTTCTTTACTGGGGAGAAATGCTGTTGAACGATTTCGATGACATCGACAAATACATGGCTGATGCCCGGATGTTATTTTCCAACGTGATGGATTTGAAGGAGATAGAATCAGATTTCAGTTTTTTAAATGAGGCGCAAATAGCCGCCATTCGTGCGTTTTGGTCGTCTTTTTATCCGAAAAACGACAGCGTGAACCAACAAAATTTCCTTGCCGTATGGCAGATTCTGTATGATTTGTATACCGAACTGAAAGAAACGTTGTCGACAGAAAAGAAAGGATATGAAGGGATGATTTTTCGCGAGGTGGTGGAGCGTATGCAAAAAGATGAAAACTTTGAACTGCCTTACAATCGGATAGTATTTGTTGGGCTGAACGCTCTTTCCGTTGCGGAAGAAAGTTTATTGCTCCTTTTAAAAAAACGTGGGATAGCAGACTTTTACTGGGATTATGGGTCTGAGAAGGTGACAGACAAAAACAATAAAGCCTCTTTTTTTGCGGAACGTAATAAAAAGTTGTTCCCTTCGAGCCTGAACCTTCCGGAAGAAACGCCTCCTCCTCCCGCCAACATTGATATAATTGGTATTCCTTCCGGCATAGGACAAGCCAAACAGGTCTATAAACTCTTGGAGGATCTAACTATAACGGACGAAGAAAGTTTGCACACTGCTGTTGTTTTACCGGACGAACAATTACTTATCCCCGTATTGAATGCGATACCCAAGTCTGTCCGGAAAATCAATGTTACAATGGGGTATCCCCTGGCGGGTACTCCGATAGCTTCTTTGGTGGACTACATTTTGGCATTGCATGAAAATGTGCGTTACGTTGACGGACAAGGCATGTTTTATTTCCGCGATGTGTTACCTGTCCTGAACCATCGGTATATCGTTTCCACAGCGCCGGAAATCATTCCCGCAATAGTAAAAGATATTACAACTACCAATAAGATCTATGTAAGTGTTGACGTATTACATCAAACAAATTTCCTCAAAGTTCTTTTCACACCGTTGGAACATACGGAGCAAATTTCGGACTATCTTATCGGAATATTGGGAGAGCTAAACAGCACAGTACGTAAAATAGCGTTGACCGATGAGGAAGAACCCTCTTCCACAAACGAAGTCCTATTGTCTATTGAAGATATGGAGCAAGAGTTTATCTTCCATTTTTATACCATCGTAAATCGAATGAAGGAAATAATGCGGGAGGCTGAAGTAGATATGAAAATGGAAACGTATTTCCGCCTATTGAAACGACTGACGGATACCATTACAATCCCCTTTCGAGGTGAACCGCTTTCGGGATTACAGATTATGGGAGTGCTCGAAACACGTGCTTTAGACTTCAACCGGTTGATTATCCTTTCTATGAATGAAGGCATATTCCCGCAAAAGAAAGTTTCCGCTTCCTTTATACCCTACAATCTGCGCCGGGGGTTCGGATTGCCTACCTACGAACACCAAGACAGCGTATGGGCGTATCATTTTTACCGTCTTATCCACCGGGCGCAACAGGTTAGTTTACTCTATGACACACGAAACAATGGATTGCAGACGGGAGAAATGAGCCGTTTCATTCATCAACTTCATTATCATTACGAAGCGCCGTTGCACAAAAAATGGGTGGTGTATAATGTTTCCTCCTCGCAAGCATCCCCAATCCGGATAGAAAAAACAGAGGAAATAATGAAACGCCTGGCGGCTTACAGAAAAGGAGGAGAAAAAGCCATTTCGGCCAGTGCCGTTAACCGCTGGTTGGATTGTCCCCTTAAATTCTACTTCTCCGTAATAGAAGGTGTTCAAGAAGAAGAAGAAGTGTATGAAACCATAGGAAGTGATGTGTTTGGAAGCATCCTGCACAAGGTGATGGAAGATTTATATGCTCCTTTCCGGGAGAAAATGGTCACTGCCGATTTACTGAAAGCGTTAAGGAAAGACACCGAGAGCATGACACATGCCATAGAACGCGCCTTTGCCGGAATATTTTTCAAAACCCACATCCTGCGTCCGCTTACCGGACAGAATTTCCTGATAGGAGAGATGATCCGCAAGTACGTAACAAAGATCCTGGAGTGCGACAGCAAAAAACTAACCCCTTTCCGCTATATTGAATCGGAAAAGCGGATAAAAGATGTATTCACCTTATCCGATGGAACTGAAATACAATTGAAAGGATTCATTGACCGGATCGACGAAGTAGATGGCGTCATCCGCATCATAGATTACAAAAGCGGAGCAGGACAGTCTACCTTTTCCCGGATAGAAAGCCTGTTTGACATGGAAGAGAAAAAGCGGGCCAAAGCTGTCATGCAAGTATTTATGTATGCCTGGATGTATAGTCGTCTCCCCGAAGGCCGGGGGAAGCGCCTCCGGCCGGGGATTTATTATATGCGTACACTTTTTTCAGACGATTTCGATGCCGGGGTATACCAACGTATTGAACGTGGGAAGTCCGGATCACGTGTGGAAGACTTCGGCGATTATGCCTCGTCTTTTGAAGACAGCCTGCGCGCCTGTTTGGATGATCTGTTTGGGGACAGTACTCCTTTTGTGCAAACCTCTACCGGAAAGGCTTGCTCCTATTGCCTGTTTGGTAATATCTGTGGTGTCTGAACAGAATTTTTTAATGGACAGGAGTAAACCGGTATCCGCCGGAAGTTTTATCCTTTGTAACGGTTCCTATTCCCGGGAAAGCGATGTGCATACCGGCCACAGGGATCTTGTTCTTCTCTACATATTCGAGAATTTTTTTGCGGTATGCTACAGCATCTTTGGGATTTACATCATAGCTGACGGCTACTTGCGGATAAGGCATCTGTATAGCCATCGCATGTGTCAGGTCGCCCCAAACCAGCAGTTGGGCATGATTGGATTCTACCAGGAAGACCGTATGTCCGGGTGTATGCCCGTAGGCGGCTATACCGGCTATACCGGAGATAAGCGGCGAGCCTTGTTGCCCTAATTCAACTAATTCAAGCGGTTGAAACAAATGGAGTTTGTCTTTGTATGCCTCTATGACGTTCCGCGCCTGTTGTCCCCGGCTGTCATTTACCCAATAATCATACTCCGGCTGCGCCAGATAGATTTCTGCTTTGGGGAAAGACGGCTTACCGTCCTGCAGCATGCCACCAATATGGTCCCCGTGCATGTGGGTAAGTAAAACGACATCCACACGATCGGGGGTTATTCCGATTGTTTGCAGATTGTTGAATAAGTTTCTGCCAAAACCGGCATCTACCAGAATGTTCCTATCCGGTGTCCTGATGAAAAAAGCATTCGTTCCGTTGGGGAAGGTACCTTCGGGGGCATACTTTTGGAGCATCTCAGGCGTGGCGTCAATCAAAATACTTTGATTCCCCTGTCCCTGCGACTCGGATAGGAGGGTAATTTCAGTGGATCCGACTTTGTAGGTAAACACATTTTCCGGATTTTGAGCCAGGACCTTTCCGGCCATACTCATGAAATCAATGGTTAGCAAAAAAACAAATAACGTTCTCATATACATATATTTTGTTACTCCGGCAAATATATGTTACATTTGCGCTCCAAACAAAAAAAACAGCATGAATTATAACACTGAACTGAAAAGATTGGTTTTGCCCGAATATGGTCGCAACATCCACAACATGGTTGATCATTGTATTTCCATTCCGGATAGAAACGAACGCCAACGTTGTGCCAATACCATTATCAATACGATGGGGAATCTCTTCCCGCATCTGCGTGATATAAGTGATTTCAAACACATCCTGTGGGATCACCTGGCCATCATGTCCGACTTTAAACTGGATATCAACTACCCTTATGAAGTAATCCAAAAAGAAAACCTGTATAGCAAGCCACCGCGTATCCATTACAATAATTCCCGCTTTTTCTATCGCCATTACGGGAAAATAATCGAACAAATGATACACAAGGCCAATGATCTTGAAAAGGGGGAAGAAAAAGACTACCTGATTACCCTCCTTGCCAACCAGATGAAAAAGTTCTACCTGCTATGGAATAAGGAATCGGTGGAGGACAATAAAATATTTCTGGATTTGGAAGAATTGTCGGAAGGACAAATCAAACTGAAGGATGGAAGCGTCAAACTGATGGAAAGCCGTGAAATATTGGCGCGGAACAATACCAATAACAACTCCGCCAACAACACCAACAAGAAAAATCATTCCCGCAAAAACAGATGAGTTCGTTTCTTATCGAAGGCGGTTACCGTATGTCGGGCGAAATAGTTCCGCAAGGGGCTAAAAATGAAGCGCTGGAAGTAATTTGCGCCGTCTTGCTTACCTCCGAGAAGATCACCATCCGGAACGTTCCCGATATTTCGGATGTAAATAATCTGATACGGCTATTGCGTAATTTGCAGGTAAACGTGAAACGGGAAGCCGACAAGGTTTATACCTTCCAGGCCAACGAGGTCGATTTGACGTATCTTGATTCTGAGGATTTCCTGAATCAATGCGCCGCTTTGCGGGGTTCCATTATGCTTGCAGGTCCGTTACTGGCCCGTTTTGGGAAAGCCGTAGTTCCGAAACCGGGAGGCGATAAGATCGGACGCCGCAGGCTGGATACTCATTTTGCGGGAATACGGAAATTAGGCGCATGGGTAGGGTATGATTCCGACAGGCAGGTCTATCGGATGGAAGTCGAGCGGATGGAAGGCACGTATATGCTGCTGGAAGAAGCTTCGGTAACCGGCACGGCCAACATACTGATGGCCGCTGTATTGGCAAAAGGCGTTACGACAATTTACAACGCAGCCTGCGAACCCTATTTGCAGCAACTCTCCGTTATGCTGAACCGCATGGGCGCACGTATTTCGGGTATCGGATCCAATCTGCTGACCATACAGGGGGTCGATGCCCTGGGAGGTACCACGCACACCATTTTACCGGACATGATAGAAATCGGCAGTTTCATCGGCATGGCCGCCATGACGGCCTCCGACCTCACCATTGTGGGCGGCGCCGGGGCCATGTTGGGCATCATCCCCGAATCTTTTCGTCGTCTGGGCATCACCCTTGAAGTAAAGGGCGAACATATCCATATACCCACCCACGAACGCTACGAAATAGAATCGTTTATCGACGGCTCCATCATGACGATAAGCGACGCTCCCTGGCCGGGACTTACGCCGGATTTGCTGAGTGTTTTCCTGGTTGTTGCGACCCAGGCTGTGGGCAGTGTTTTAATCCACCAGAAAATGTTTGAGAGCCGCTTGTTTTTCGTAGACAAACTGATCGATATGGGAGCGCAAATCATCCTGTGCGATCCCCACCGTGCAACGGTTATCGGCCTGGGGAAACGCTTCCGCCTCAGGAGTTCCCATATGACTTCGCCCGATATACGGGCCGGGATTGCCTTGCTGATTGCAGCCATGAGCGCCGAAGGAACCAGCCACATCCATAACATCGAACAGATCGATCGCGGATACCAGGATATAGACAAGCGCCTCAACCGGATAGGCGCCCGCATCACCCGTTTTGTAACCCCTTAGCCCGGAATCACATGATCCGAAAAGAAGATACGCGCCCGGTGGGTCGCTTTACAAAACCCCACGGGATAAAAGGAGAACTGGGCCTGGCAATTGCCTGCGACCTGTTCCAGGGCGAGGACTACCCTGTTTTAATCTGCGAAATGGAAGGCATCCTGGTGCCTTTTTTTGTGGAAGCATACCGCAGTAAATCCTCCAGTGTCCTTCTGATAAAGCTCGAAAACGTAGATTCGGAGGAAGTTGCGCGGAGATTTACGAACCGCCAAGTGTATGTTCTGCGTCAGGCCTCGGACGATGACGACGACCCTCCCTCCCCTGAAGGATGGAACGCCTACAAGGGCTATACCGTTTCCGACAGGACCCAGGGCCTGCTGGGGCGGATAACGGCCATAGACGAAACCACCGCCAATACCCTGCTGCAAATCAGCGATCCCCGTGGGAGGGAAATCCTTTTGCCCGGCGTCCGGGAATGGATCCTTGAGGCAAACCACGAAACAAAGCACCTGGAAGTTGTGATCCCCAGCGGACTTTCCTGCATAAACGATTCGTTCACAGGCTAAGCAGCCGCCCGGCTGCACTTTCGCAGCCGCTCGGCTGCACTTTCGCAGCCGCCCGGCTGCACTTTCGCAGCCGCCCGGCTGCATTTTCGCAGGCGCCCGGCTGCATTTTCGCAGTCGCCCGGCTGCACTTTCGCAGTCGCTCGGCTGCACTTTCGCAGTCGCTCGGCTGCACTTTCGCAGCCGCTCGGCTGCACTTTCGCAGCCGCTCGTCTGCACTTTCGCAGGAACAATACGGCATTTTTGAAAAATAACTATCTTTGCGTCTCTCTCGATAAAAATGACATGGCACAAAAACACCGCAAAAAAGATTTTCAGACATTTTGGCACCAGCTACGGTTCAAATACAAACTTTCTTTTATCAATGAAGGAACGCTGGAAGAAGTATGGTCCTTTCGTATGTCTCAGTTGTCGGCCATTGTGGTGCTGCTGGCATTTGCCTTTATCCTCATTGCCTTTACCTCGCTGATCATTAT
>JAITKB010000117.1 GCA_031278605.1 Tannerellaceae bacterium | reverse complement strand
CAACCCCTCCACGGCCAATAACCTGTTCTTCTGGGAAGCTTCCTTTGAATGTATCAATCGGCTGAACATCGTAAATGAAGGCATACAAGGCGCTATCGCCGCCGGCGTGCTGTCCCCGCAAAAAGGAAACGCCTACCGGGGCGAACTCCTCTTCCTCCGCGCCCTGACCCTGCACAGTCTGCTCACGCATTTTGCCCTCCCCTACAACGTGACGGGCAACCACCAATACGGTTTGCCCCTCTACCTGACGCCCTTTCGCCAGCCGGCCTCCATCGAAGAAGGACTGAAAACCGGTCGCTCCACAGTGGAAGAAACCTACGCACAGGCGCTGGAAGATCTCAACGAAGCGGAAATCCTGTTCGAGGACAACAACAAAAATCCGGCTAACGGCATCACACGCGCCTCCAAAGGCGCCGTGATCGCCCTCAAATCCCGCGTATACCTGCACAAACGGGATTGGTCGAACGTGAAAAAAGAAGCCGCCAAACTCCTGAACGGAACCACAGCCCCCTTCAGCAGCCCCATCGGAGGCTACCAACTGACGCCTTCGCCCCAAACCCCTTTCCTTTCCTACGACAACAATACGGAGTCGATCTTCTCCATCGAGAATAATGCCGACGACAACGCCGGCTACAACGGCGCCATGTCGGCCATGATGTCGGCCCGGGAAGGCGGACGGGCCATCGTCACCTCCTCGCCCATCCTCTACAACAGCCCCTACTGGCGGGGCGACGATAAACGCCGGGATCTGCTGCTCTACCGCGAAAGCGACCAATATTACTTCTGCGACAAATACCGCAACCCACTCACAAACGAAGAATACACCCCCATCATCCGCTACGCCGAAGTGCTGCTGAACTACGCCGAAGCAGCGCTCCGCTCAGGAGAAATATCCCCGGCGCTCGAAATGCTGAACGCCGTGCGCAACCGCTCCCTGCCCAACCCCGACGCCCAAGGCTACAAGGCCTCGGACTTTGCAACGGAAAAGGAACTTCTGGAAGCCATCCTCTGGGAACGCCGCATTGAATTCCACGGCGAAGGACGGCGCTGGGAAGATATTCACCGCCTGGCAGCCGACGACCAAACGCCCTCGGGCGGTATCCCGGCCAAAATAGAATACGCCAATGCAAGGGGACAAGGAGCTTTCGCCGTAAACGGCGAAGTAAAAGAAGAATGGTTTGCTACCAACAAACCATTCATACCCTATACCGATAAACGATTTCTCTGGCCCATCCCGGTGAACGATCTCGTGCGGAATCCCACCCTGGCCGGCCAGCAAAATGAAGGATGGTAAATGTCAAACCAGCAATCCGACAATCCGTTCCAAGGCGGCAACATCGGTTGCATCAAAGTCTCCCGGCGAATCGCTGTCGACATCCAACACGCCGATGACATGCCCGTCTCGAATAAGGGGAACCACAATTTCCGAACGCGAAGCGGCATTGCAGGCGATATGGCCCGGAAACAGTTCCACATCGGGAACAACAATCGTATGCGCCTCCTTCCACGCCGTGCCGCATACGCCCCTCCCGTAGCCTATCCGTGTGCAGGCAACAGGACCCTGAAAAGGCGCCAGAAGCAACGCATCCCCGCTTACCCGATAGAAACCGACCCAAAAGAAACCGAAGGTTTGTTTCAATGCGGCCGCGACATTCGCCATATTGGCCACCGGATCCGTTTCGTTGGCCACCAGGGCCTCTATCTGCGGAAGCAAAGCCGCATAGCGCTCCGCCTTACTCCCTTGTTTGATCTGCAAATTTTCCATCCAATGTTAATTTAAATGATTGACATTGTAAATTTAATTGTAATTTGGCGTCTTCTTATCCGAATCGGATCTATTTATGTTTAATTTGTGAAAATATCCACCAAAAAAGAAGTGAATTAATTATGGTTTATGGTTACATCCGTGTCAGTACAGACAAACAAACAGTTGAGAATCAACGTTATGAAATCAACTTGTTTTGTGAAAAGAATCTATTGGGCGTAGACAAGTGGATAGAAGAAACTATCTCCGGCTCAATAAGTGTGCAAGAAAGAAAATTAGGAAGAGTGCTCAAGAAGATGAAAAAAGACGACATCCTGATTTGTTCCGAGCTATCCCGGTTGGGCAGAACCCTCTTAATGATTATGAGCATCCTCAACGAGTGCATGAACCGGGAGATTCAGGTCTGGACGATCAAAGACAATTATCGTTTGGGAAGCGATATTAACTCCAAAGTATTGGCTTTTGCTTTTGGCATCTCTGCCGAGATAGAACGGAATCTTATCTCCCAACGCACCAAAGAGGCTTTAGCACGCAAACGCTCCGAAGGCATTATCCTGGGGCGTCCCAAAGGAAGCCTGTCGAAAACAAAAAAATTATCAGGAAAAGAGGTTGAAATCCGTGCTCTTTTGGATAAAAGCGTTCCCATAACGACCATAGCCAGGAAACTGGAGGTGCATCGAATAACGGTTTATCGTTTTTTCCAGAAAGAATACGCTTCTTTTCAAGAGAGGAAAGAGGAAGAGGAAGAGACACAAAACGGATTACAGTAGCTCCAGGGCATGTTCCATATCTTCCGGCGTATCGATCCCTATGGTATCTATATGGGTGATGCCGGCTTTGATCCGGTAGCCGTTTTCCAGCCAGCGGAGTTGTTCGAGGCTTTCGGCCAGTTCCAGGGGAGATTGGGGCAGGAAGGTGATCTCCCTCAATACGTCTGCCCGATAGGCATACAGGCCGATATGCTTGTAATAAATGTGGTTGGCCAGCCATTCGGTATGTACCTTCCCCCTGAAATAAGGAATAATGGAACGACTGAAATACATGGCTTCGCGATTTTTATTCAGCACAACCTTGGGGGAGTTGTGGTTGAAAAGAATACTCTCGAAGTTCTCACCGGGGTAGAGGGGTTTCACCAATGTGGCAATCTGTACATATACATCCGTAAAGCAGGCTTTGAGGGTTTCTACCTGTCCGGGTTGAATAAAGGGTTCGTCGCCTTGGATATTGACAATCACGTGATATCCCCGACCTATTTTCGTATAGGATTCGTAGCAGCGATCGGTGCCGCTCCGGTGCCGATCGGAAGTCATCACCACGTTTCCACCGAAGGCCTTGACCGCCGCTTCGATGCGGTAGTCGTCGGTAGCTACACATACGGCGTCCAATACGTTCTGCACTTGTTCATAGACACGCTGTATCATCGGCTTTCCCCTCATGTCGGCCAAGGGTTTTCCGGGAAAACGTGTTGAAGCATACCGTGCCGGGATAATTCCTATAAATCTCATACTTGCTGTTTTTGTATGTCAAAAGTAAAAAAAAATCACTCATTGTTTCCAAAAGCCTGGGAGAAAGATTGTGAGAATTGTAAAAATCTCCAGACGCCCCACGACCATCAGGAAGGAAAGCGTCCACTTGGAGACATCCGGCAGACCGGCATAATTTCCGGACGGGCCTTGCTCGCCCAAACCCGGGCCGATATTGCTGATGCAGGAAATCGTTGCACCTATGGCCTCGTCGAAGCGGCTGCCGCCGAGACTCAATATCAAACTCCCCGCCATAATAAGAGACAGGTAAACAAAGGCAAAGGCCAGACAGCGATAGACATTATCGGGCGAGACGACGTGACGGTTCATGCGCACCGGCAGGACGGCGTTCGGGTGCATTTGTCGGAGGAATACGTTCGAGAGGTTTTTGTAGATGATCACAAAACGCCCCACCTTCAGCCCCCCGCTGGTGGAACCGGCGCAACCGCCCACAAACATGATTAGAAGGGTTAGGAGCCAGAAGAAAGCGCCCCAGGAGAGGTAGTCGGCCGTCATGTATCCGCAGGAAGAAATGAGGGAGATGATGTGAAACAGGGCCAGGCGAAACGCCTCACCCAGGTTGGCGGCCCATCCGTTATACGCTATCCAGGCCGTTGTGATCCCGGTAAAGAGTGCGATGATGAAGAAGAACCAGCGCAATTCTTCGTCGCCGAACAATTTCCTGAAGTTGCCTTTCAAAAAGAAATAAAGCAGCGTCATGCTCACCGAGCCGGCAAACATAAAGAAGGCGAGCACGTATTCGATATAGGCCGAACGCCAGAAACCGATACTCGCATTCCGGGTGGAATATCCTCCGGTAGAAACGGTGGTGAAGGCATGGTTGGCGGCGTCAAACAGATCCATGGGACCTATCCACAGCAGCAGGGTAAGCAGCAGGGTAAGCAGCAGGTATATGCCCGAAAAACGTTTGGCAACCTGCGTAACTCTCGGACGGAAACGCTCATGGGCAATGCCCGTGCCGGAGGTTTCGGCCTCAAACATCTGCGAGGCGCCTCCCCCGAACAGCGGCAAGAGGGCCACGGTAAAGACCACCACGCCAATGCCTCCCTGCCATTGCGTCAGGCTACGCCACAGCAGGAGGCCGTGCGGAAGGGCTTCGATGTCGGTCAGGATCGTGGCGCCGGTGGTGGTATAACCGGACATGGTTTCAAAGTATGCATCGGTAACGTTGTCGATGTACCCTCCCAGGTAGAAGGGCAACATGCCCAAGAGGGAGAGCAGGATCCAGCTAAGCGCCACGATCAGCATTCCTTCGCGATGTCCGGCGGCCTGTTCGTTGGCGTGCCGACCGACGAGGTAAAACACCAGGCCTGTGCCAAAAAGGATGGCCGCCGAGAGCAAGAGCGGATAGCGGTCGTCTTCGCCACAGGAAAGGGCAACGGCGGCGGCAACCCCCATGAAGAGGGTTTCCAGCAGGAACATCGTCCCCAGCATCTTTGCGATGAAACGGATATTCAGCATCCTCCAACGGATTTAGTTAAAGAGGTCTTCGAGTTTCCGCATGGCCGTATCCATACAGAAAACAATCACGTGGTCGCCTTCCTGTATGTGGGTATCGCCTTTGACGATCCGGGCTTGTCCGTTGCGTATCAGTCCGCCGAGGGTGAGGTCGGCGCAGAGGTGAAGGTCTTTCACCGGTTTGCGGGTGATTTTGGAATCGGCTCGTGCGGTGAGTTCCGCCACGTTGGCATTGGCAAAGGTGAGGATTTTGACGTTGGCCATATCTCCGTCGAGCAGGAATTGGTAGATATGTCCGGCGGCAATTAGTTTTTTGTTGATTACCGCTCCGATGTCCATGGTTTCGGCCAGGGGGATATAGTCCAGGTTTTCTATCTCGGAGATGGTTTTGGTCACTCCGAAGCGTTTGGCGGTCAGGCAGGCCAGGATGTTGGTGCTTTCGTTTTCCGTCAGGGCTACAAAGGCCTGTGCATCTTTGATGCCTTCCTGTTGCAGCAGATCCATATCGCGTCCGTCGCCATGGATGGTGAGCACGTTGCCCGGCGCGGCTTCGGCGATGCGGTGGCTTTTCTCTTTGTCTTTTTCGATGAGTTTCACCCGGATATGTCCCGGCAGGAGTTGGCAGGTACGGAGTGCGATGCGGCTGGCGCCCATGATGAAGACTTTCTTGACCTCCGTATCTACTTTGCCGGCATGTTGCTGCACTTCTTTCACGTGTTCTTTCGTGGTGGTGAAAAAGAGGATATCGCCGGCTTCTATCCGGCTGTCGCGAGAGGGGATATAGAGTTCGTTCCGGTGTTTGATGGCCACGATATGGTAGCGTTTGTTTTCGCTGGGCAGGTCAACGACCCGGGTATTCACCAGGGGGGCGTTGGGGGCTATTCTGACGCCGATCAGCACAATGGCGCCATCCATCAGCTCCCAGTACTGCCGGGTCCAGGGGCGGTTGATGGCGGTTACGATTTCCTCGGCGGCCAGTTTCTCGGGATAAATCATCGAGGTGATCCCCATTCCTTCAAACAATTCCCGGTTGCCGGGCTGGAGGTATTCGTAGTTGTTGATACGGGCCAGGGTTTTGTGTGCTCCCAGGCGTGAGGCCAACATGCAGGCGGTTATATTGGCGGATTCCTCGTTGGTAACGCCTACAAAGAGGTCGGCTTTGGCCACGCCGGCCTGTTTCAGGTCGCAGAAGGAGGTGGGTTGTCCCGTCAGGGTGAGGATTTCCTGGGCGGAGGCGGGGAAGCGCAAACGTTCTTCGCTGACGTCCATCAGTACGATGTCGTGTCGTTCTTTCGATAACATTTTCGCCAGGTGCGTACCGGTTTCTCCGGCTCCGGCTATCACGATTTTCATGTTGAATTTATGCTTTGATTGCTTGGGCGATTGCCTGGGCGATCGCCTGGGGGTCGATGCCGCAAAGTTTGTGTAATTCTTCCACCGTGCCGTGTTCCACGAATTCGTCGTTCAGGCCGAGGCGTCGGATGCGGGGGGTATAGCCGTTGTCGGCCATGAATTCGAGGACGGCGCTACCGAGTCCTCCGGTCCGTTGGCCGTTTTCCACGGTCAGGATGCAGGGGAACTTCCGTCCGATTTCGTGAAGGAGTTCTTCGTCTATGGGTTTGAGGTAGATCATATCGTAATGTGCCACGGAACCTTCTCCGCCCAGTGTTTCGATGGCTTTTGCCACGTCGTTGCCGATGGGTCCGAGGGAGATCACCGCCACATCCTTGCCTTCGCGCAGTTTGCGTCCCTTGCCCACGGGCAGCAGGGCGAGGGGGTTTCTCCAGTCTTTTTTCTCGCCTGTTCCTTTCGGGTAGCGGATCACGAAGGGTGCGGGGGGCGTTCCCTTCCAGGCGGTATACATCAGGTTGCGCAGGTCCCATTCATTCAGCGGGGAGGCGATGATGAGGCGGGGGATCGGACGCAGAAAGGCCAGGTCGAACACTCCGTGGTGTGTGGGTCCGTCTTCGCCCACCAGGCCGCTTCGGTCGAGGCAGAGCACCAGGTGGAGGTTTTGCAGGGCTACGTCGTGAATCAGGTTGTCGTAGGCCCGTTGCATGAAGGAGGAGTAGATGTTGCAGAAGGGAATCAGCCCTTCTTTGGCCAGGCCGGCGGAGAAGGTCACGGCATGGCCTTCGGCGATCCCGACATCGAAGGCGCGTTCGGGGAAGGTTTTCATCAGGTGGGTCATGGAGCATCCGGTGGGCATGGCCGGGGTGACGCCTACGATGCGCGGGTCCCGTGCGGCAAGTTCCACCAGCGTATGGCCGAAGACGTCCTGGTAGCGTTGCGGTTGGTTGAGGTCGTCGACCCGGATACGTTCCCCGGTGGATTTGTTGAACTTACCGGGGGCGTGCCATTCGGTGGCCGACTGTTCGGCGGGTTGGAAGCCTTTGCCTTTTTTCGTTTTGATGTGCAGGAGCTTGGGGCCCTGCATGTTTTTAATATCGTTCAAGACGCGCACCAGGTAGTCCACGTCGTGTCCGTCCACCGGCCCGAAGTAGCGGATGCTAAAGCCTTCAAAGAGGTTGTGTTGCCGGGTGAGCAGGGCTTTGAGGCTGTTGTTGAAACGCAGGATGTTGTCCCGTCGGTCCTCGGTGATGAGTTTCATGCGTTTCAGCCCCAGGTAGGCGTCGTACCTCAGCTTGTTATAGGCTTGGCTGGTGGTGATGTTCACCAGGTACTGGGCGAGCGCTCCCACGCTGTCGTCGATGGCCATATTGTTGTCGTTGAGAACAATCAGGAGGTTATTGGGGTTGATCGAGGCGTTGTTCAGTCCCTCGTAGGCGAGGCCTCCGGTCATGGCTCCGTCGCCAATGACGGCCACCACGTGTCGGTCGTTTTCCTGTTTCAGGCCGGAGGCAACCGACATACCCAGGGCGGCCGAGATGGAGTTGGAGGCATGTCCGGCGATAAAGGCGTCGTAGGGGCTTTCCGAGGGGTTGGGGAAGCCGCTGATGCCTTTGAATTGACGAAGTGTAGGAAAGCTTTCCCTGCGTCCCGTCAGGATCTTATGCCCATAAGCCTGATGCCCCACATCCCACAGGAGCCGATCGTAAGGCGTATGAAACACCCTGTGAAGGGCCACGGTCAACTCCACCGTGCCTAAGCTGGCGCCCAGGTGACCGGGGTTTTCGGAGAGCACATCTATAATGTAGCGGCGCAGTTCGGCGCACAGGGGTTGCAAACATTCCGCCGGCAACCGACGGAGCGCCCGGGGAGAATCAATGCCCTGGAGTATATTTCTTTTTGTGGGTTGTTCCGACATCTTCTTGTGGGTTCGCAGGATTAAAAAATCTCGCCAAATGTACGACTTTTTTTCAGTGGTTAGCGGTTAAGGGTGAACGCTGCGTTAGCGCCGGTGGCTACCCCTGTCGGCTGGGGGTCGTGATAGCGGCCGCTATCACCCGGTGATAAGCCCCGCT
>JAITKB010000084.1 GCA_031278605.1 Tannerellaceae bacterium | reverse complement strand
GCCGGTGGTTGCCGATGCAGGCATCCCCTGCGCCGGAGAGGTTGAAGTAGGAGTGGTTGGTGAGGTTCAGCACCGTGGGCTTGTCGGTGATTGCCCGGTAGGAGATGATCAGTTCGTTTTTATCCGACAGGTGGTAGCTGGCGGTGGTCTGCAAGTTCCCGGGGAAACCCTCTTCGCCGTCGGGCGAAGTATAGGTTAGTTCGAGGGTTTGTCCGTCGATGCGTTGGGCGTCCCATACCACGGCATGAAATCCTTTGATTCCACCGTGTAGGCTATTGGGACCATTATTAACAGGCAGATGGTAAACCACTCCGTCCAGTTTGAATTGTCCTTTTGCTATTCGGTTGGCATATCGTCCGCATATTGCTCCGAAGTAGGGTTCTTCCGATTGGAGGTATTCTTCTATGGAGTTATGACCGGTCACTACGTCTGTTCCCACTCCGTTTCTATCGGGTACGATGAGTGAAACTATTTTTGCTCCGTAATTCAATACGGTCATTTCCATCCCCTGCCCATTCGTAAGGATATAGAGCCGGGTATTTTTCTTATCCAACTGTGTTTCAAAGTTTGTTGTTGTCAATCCGGATAATGTTGTCTTGTTTTCCATGGTATAAATCGTGTCAAAAAAAATTGTGATAAAAGTACATCTTCCTTCCGAATGGAGCGTCATTCGCGAGATGTTTTTCAGCATGAATCCTTACTCTTTTCTGTGCCATATTTCCCAGGAGGCAAAAGCTTGCAGCAGGAGCATCTCCAATCCGTTTTTCACGGTAGCTCCCTGTTCTTTTCCTTTTTGCATAAAGAGGGTTTCGTCCGGGTTATACAGCAAGTCGTACAGCAGATGTTTGGGTGTGAGTAATTCGTAGGGGATATTCGGGCAATCATTCACGTGGGGGAACATACCCAGCGGCGTTGTATTTACAATCACCGTATATTTTTCCATGGTTTGGGGTGATATTTCTTCATAGGTAATGCAGAAGTCTTGCATGGTACGCGAAACGAAGGTGGAGGCAATGCCCAATTGCTTCAATCCCTGGAACACGGCTTTTGCGGCTCCTCCCGTTCCCAGTATCAGTGCCTTTCGGTGTGTTTCGTTCAGCAGGGGTTCGACCGACTGGCGGAATCCGAGTATATCGGAGTTGTAGCCTTTGAGTTTACGTCGTCCGAAAGTTCCTTTGCCAAAGGCGATCACATTAACCGCACCGATGAGTCGTGCATCCTTATCCACGTCGTCCAACAGAGGGATAACGGCTGTTTTGTAGGGCAAGGTGACGTTCAATCCGTTCAGGTCGGGATTTTCTTTCACAATGCTTTTCAATTCCCGGATTGTTTGTATTTCAAAGTTCACATATTCGGCGTCAATGTGTTCGGATTCAAATTTCCGGTTGAAGAACTTCTTGGAGAACGAATGTTCCAGCGGATAGCCTAATAAACCATATTTTTCCATGTCTGTTGTTGTATATCATTTTATTTTTTCACCCGTATACAGGGAGCATATTCCCAGCGTGAATGTGCCTAGGGCGAGGTTCACGAATCCTTGTTTGCGAAGTATTTCCATCATCGCTTCTCCTTGAGGGACAACCTTGACGGAGGCCGGGAGGTAGCGATAGGCGCCGCCTTGTCCGGAGAAGAGCCTTCCGATGGAGGGGATGATCGTTGCGGAATACAGCGCATAGAGTTGTTTGGCGGGGAATTGCCGGGGACGGGAAAGTTCCAGTATCATCAGATGTCCGCCGGGTTTGAGCACGCGGTACATTTCGGCGATTCCTTTTTCGAGGTGTTCAAAGTTCCGGACGCCGAAGGCCGAGGTCACGGCGTCGAAGCTGTTGTCGGCATAGGTCAGCGAGAGGCAGTCCTGGCGTTCAAATACGATCGGTGGGGAGCATCCGGCCTTGTCGGCTTTTTTCTTTCCCTTCTCCATCATTTTTTCCGAAAGGTCAACGCCCGTAATCTGTTGGGGCGACAACGTCTTGTGCATGGCGATAGCCAGGTCGCCCGTGCCGGTTGCCACATCCAGGATTCTTTTGGGGGAGAAAGGGCGCAGGTAATTGATTCCCTTTGCCCGCCACCTCCTGTCGACGCCCGCGGAGAGGATATGATTCAAAGCGTCGTAGGTTGCGGCAATTGAATCGAACATCGCTTCTATCTCCCTGGCGACCGTCATCTTTCTTTGTATTGAAGGAGGAAGCGCCTTGTATTTTCTTCGATTCGTTCGGACAGGCGATCCGTGTCTTTTTCCGCAAAGGGTTTGCCGGTGATCCGTTCAAACAGTTCGATGTACCGTTCACGGATTCCGTTCACAATTTCCGGCGTCATTTCCGGGACGGATTGTCCGGCTTTCCCTTCAAATCCGTTTGCCATCAGCCATTCGCGCACAAATTCTTTGGATAGTTGCCTTTGCGGTTCGCCTTTTCGGAAGCGTTCTTCATATCCTTCGGCATAGAAATAGCGTGAGGAGTCGGGGGTATGGATTTCGTCTATCAGATAGGTTTTCCCGTTGCGTTGTCCGAATTCGTACTTCGTATCAACGAGGATCAACCCTTGTTCGGCAGCCATGGCACGTCCTCTTTCAAAGAGTTCCAGCGCATATTTTTCCAGGAGTGCATAGCTTGCCTCGGGCACCAGTCCCCGGCGAATGATTTCTTCTTTGGATATATCCTCATCGTGTTGTCCCTGTTCGGCTTTTGTTGTAGGGGTAACGATGGGTGTTTCCAGGCGCTGGTTTTCCCGCATATTGTTGGGGAGCGGGATGCCGCAGATTTCGCGCACTCCGTTTTTGTAGGCTCTCCAGGCGCTTCCGCACAGATACCCGCGCACGATCATTTCCACGGGGAATCCTTCACACAGAAGTCCCACGGTCACCATCGGGTCGGGCGAGGCAAGTTTCCAGTTGGGGCAAATATCGCTTGTAGCATCCAGGAATCCGGCGGCTATTTGGTTCAGTATTTCACCCTTGGAGGGGATTCCTTTGGGGAGTATGACATCGAAGGCCGATATACGGTCGGTGGCTATCATGACCAGAATATCTTTATTAATATTGTATACATCACGCACTTTGCCGTGGTATACGTCGACTTGTTCCGGGAAGCGGAAGTTTGTTTTTACTAATGCTTTCATTATTTTTCGGATAAGGAGGAATGGTTGAATTGATCGTATGCTTCCACAATGCGTTGCACCAGCTTGTGTCGGACAATATCCTTTTGATTAAAGGCGATGAGGGCGATCCCTTTGACGCCTTTTAATACGTGTATGGCCTGAACCAGGCCTGAGCTTGCCGGGCTTGGCAGGTCGATTTGCGTTATATCTCCTGTGACGAGCATTTTGGCGTTTGTTCCCAGTCGGGTGAGGAACATTTTAATTTGGTTTGCCGTAGTATTTTGTGCTTCATCCAGGATGATCACCGCATCGTTCAGTGTTCGCCCGCGCATATAGGCCAGGGGGGCGATTTGTATCACATGATTTTCCATGTACTCTTTCAGTTTCGTGCCCGGGATCATATCCAGCAGGGCGTCGTAGAGGGGTTGTAGATAAGGGTCGAGTTTATCTTTCATTTCTCCCGGGAGGAAACCCAGTTTTTCACCGGCTTCCACGGCGGGTCGGCTCAGGATAATTTTTCGGATCTCTTTGTTTTTCAATGCCCGCACGGCCAGGGCGATAGCCACGAAGGTTTTGCCTGTTCCGGCGGGGCCAACGGCAAAGACGAGGTCATTTGTTTCAAAGGATTTGACCAGTGCCTGTTGATTTTCGGTACGTGTTGCAATGGCTTTACCGTTCACGCCGTGGATGAGTACATTTTCCTGTTTTGCGGGCAACGGATTTCCTTTGACAATATCCAGGATGATTTCTTCGGGGAGGGCGTTATATTCTTCGCAATATTTTTCTATTTCCCTTATTTTTTTGAGGAACGATACCGATTCTTCTTCTTCTCCGATAACCTTCATCACGTTTCCTCTGGCCACCACCCTTAGTTTGGGGAACAGTGTTTTTATCAGTTGCATATTTGCGTTATTTACGCCGTAGAACACCACCGGTTCTACATTTTCCAGAATATAAATGCGTTCTATCATATTCTTTTATTCTGTTTTTTCTTTTTTGGGATACAAAGATAACATTTTTGGCATCATCCCTTGGCACGACTGCTGTGTAAGCCTGCCTCTCACTTGTGCCCACAAGCGTGCCTCACTTGAGCCCACAAGCGTGCCTCACTTGTGGGCACAAGCGTGTCTCACTTGTGCCCACAAGTGAGACAGGCTTGAAAAAACAAACTACGAATCAAGATATTTTCCTTAAGTTTGTAGTGTTATCTCAACAACTATCCATCATGAGAGAAAAACT
>JAITKB010000066.1 GCA_031278605.1 Tannerellaceae bacterium | reverse complement strand
CTTCCAGCGAATTGGACTGAACGTAGAGTTGACGTTTCAACATATCCATCTTCTGCGTAGTCGCCACAATCAGCTCGGGGTTGGACAAAGACATCAGATGCTCGTAGCGGTTGGCGCCTACGTTTGCACAAAAGATGGTAAGCATAGATGCCGTGATGGAATCATTGGGCCAGAGGCTTAGGGAAATGTCTGGCAACCTTGGGACTACTCTCGCTGTTTACCAACGCCGATTTTTCTCTAATCAATCCGAATACCGGCCTTTGGGTTTCCTATGTACTTCAGAAAACGTTTGCTCAGGTAGATGAAACGGGAGTGGAAGCCGCAGTCGCCACGCTTCTTGCGATGGCAGGTACAGACTTGAATGAAGAAACTCCGCAGCTGCTCAACTTTCACGTAAACCGTCCCTTCCTGTTCTTTTTGAAGGAGCAAAGTACCGGCATTCCTTTTCTTTTCCGGTATGATAAAGAATCTGAATTAAATCCTCATTTTCCATAGAACTTGTCGTGAGTACGTCCTCTGTCAAATGACAAAAGCGATGCTGCCGGCAGACGACGGATTCGTTTGGGCAGAAGTTCCCTGTCGGTCGGGATGATAGAAAAAGTTGTGGATCTAAAGATTCATTTTAATTTTGCGGAAATGAAACGTACGCAAAAAATAGAAGATGAGTTTCGGAAAGATTTTGAGAACATCTATCTGTTGTACGATCGGAGAATGATTCGTTTTGCCGAAAGATTTATTGAAAACAAAGAAGAAGCGGAAAATATCGTACAGGATGTCTTTGCCGATATATGGGAAAACCGTAAACGAATCATCTACCCGGTCGAACATATACCGGCTATCCTTTTTACGTCCGTCAAAAATAAATGTGTGGATTACCTTCGTCACCAAGCCACCGTTCGCGAAGCAGAACATACCCGGAGGGAGACACTCCGTATGGACAGGCAGATCCGAACGGATGCTCTGGAATTGTTTCACCAGGAATGGTTGTTGCAAAACAAACACCTCGAAGCCTGCATCAACAAAGCCCTGAATTCGCTCCCGATTAAGTGCCGGGAGATTTTTGTCAAGAGCCGCTTGGAAGGAAAAAAACAAAAAGAAATAGCCCGGGAACTCCACATCTCCATCCATACGGTAGAAACCCAGATGGAGATCGCCTATAAGAAACTCAAAGAAAAATTGAAAGACTACCTCCCGTGAACAAATAACAAACTTTCCTGCCGGTTTGGCGGTTTTTTTTGCCTCATCCGTTATTCTATAAAAGCAGGAATGATGGACGAACAAATCCGAAAATATTATCAGGGAGAACTCTCCCGGGCGGAAGAAAACGAACTGATGCGTGAAGTTGCTTCCAATAAGGCCTTGAAAGAAGCCTTTATCCGCCACCAGCATTTGGAGACCTTGCTGGATTGGACCTCGCGCCCCGACGACAGGGAACGCGCCACGAAAGACTTTAAGGAATTTGCCGCCGGAGAAAAACGAAAAGTCCGGCTGAAAACATACACGCATATCCTATCTTATGTCTCCGTGGCTGCCGCGCTGGTGTTGATCACCTGGTTGTTTGCCGAACGCTATTTTTCCCCACAAACGCCAACCCGGTTCCATACTCTGTATGTCCCCGCAGGACAGCGCGTCTCCTTTACGCTGGAGGACGGAACAACGGTATGGCTGAATGCCCGGACAAAAATGACCTATCCTGCCGTGTTTGACCCAAAAGAAAGACGGGTTGCCGTAGAAGGCGAAGCTTTCTTTGCCGTGGCAAAAGAGATTGACAGACCGTTTATCGTATCTGCCGGAGAGGTTGAACTGCGCATAACCGGTACAAGATTCAATCTGTATAATTATCCCCACGAAGACTTTAGCCGCATCAGTCTCCTGGAAGGGCGTTTGGAGGTTTTGAATCTCTCTCACCCGTTGGAGCGTGTTACCTTGCAGCCCCATCATGAGTTGACAGTCCGCAAAGGGCAGATGAGCCTCGCCGAGATAACAGACGCCAACTGTTTTCTGTGGAAGGAAGGTATTTACAGCTTCGAGAATGAACCCTTCGGAAACATATTAAAAAAGTTGGAACTCTATTACGATATTCGTATAGAGGTGACCGACGTCGAGATGCTCCGATGGCGATACACGGTCAAATTCCGTCAACGCGACGGGATAGACGAAATCCTGCGTTTGCTGCAACAGGTTCACCGTTTTCAAATGCAGATAAACGAAGAAGATAATTCTGTGACGATTGGTCGGTAAAAGTTGCCTATAAAACACAACATCCGATGAGCAAAAAAACCACGACAAATGTTTCCTCCATCTGTCGTGGCAAACTTTTAAAGCAAAACACCGAGATATTCATTTAGTATTTACTTGAAAAAGCAAACAAAAATATGAAATTAAACCATTTGCCAACTTACCCTGTCGTCAAAAATAACAACAGGAGGACATACCGGAGGATTATGAAACTGTCTTGTTTTTTCTTCTTTGTATGTATTTTTCAATTGATTGCAGACAATATGGATGCGCAAAATCAAATCGAACTCCCCGCCAACAACCTCTCCCTTGGGGAACTGATAGCGGAAATAGAGAATCAAACCGATTACCTGTTCCTGTTCCGAAACAATGACGTAGACATCAACCGGATGATCCGTTTGAGCAGCAAAAGAGAGGAACTCCCGGCGCTTTTAGAGGCGGCTTTTCGCCATACCGACATCCATTACAGGTTTCAGCACAAATACATTGTCCTTGCCATGAGCCGGGAGAAAATACTCCCGGATAACAACCAAGAGGGCCGTACCCAGCAGACAGGAAGACGTATCACCGGTACAATCACCGATACCCAAGGTGAGCCTGTTATCGGAGCAAATGTTGTGCAGAAAGGAACATCCCATGGAAACATCACCGACGTAGACGGGAAATTTACAATAGAAGTTCCCGCTGAGGCCATTCTTCAAATCTCATACGTGGGTTTTATCTCCCAGGAAATAGTTGTGGGTAATCGCTCCTCCTTTGCAATCATCCTCGAAGAAGACGATCGGAACCTCGAAGAAGTGGTGGTTGTAGGCTATGGAGTGCAACGGAAAAGCGATATAACAGGCGCTATTTCGCAAGTCAGAACCGAAGATATGGAAAATCGGGTGGCCGAAAACTTAGGGCAGGTACTGCAAGGCAAATCGGCAGGCGTACAGATTCTGTTCGGCTCCGGCGCTCCGGGTTCAGGCTCTCAGATAAGAATCCGAGGCTTCTCCTCGAATACGGCATCGGAACCATTATTTATCGTAGACGGCTTGGTGGTAACCCAGATTGACTATTTGGACCCGGAAAATATTGAATCTATCGAAATACTAAAGGACGCGGCCTCGGCTGCTATCTATGGAGCGGAAGCAGGAAATGGGGTCGTATTAATCACTACAAAAACCGGGGGAAAAGACAAAAGTGGCAAAGGCAAGGTGTTCTTCAACATGCAATATACCAACGAACAGGCGAGCCATTTGCCTAAAGTTTTGGGAGCAAAAGACTATATTGATTTCATGATTGAAGCAGGGCAGACAAGCCGCCAGGCTATTGATGCCTTCTACAACGGAACGACAGATACTAACTGGGGTAAAGAGGTTTTTGAAAGAGGAATCGCCCACCGATATACGGTGGGATTTCAGAATGGGAATGACCTCGGCAATTTCTTTGTATCACTTGCAAGCCAGAAGCGCAACGGTATTTTTGCCGGAGATAAAGATGTATATAACCGTTTTTCGGGACAAATAAATGCAGACGTTAAAATAAATAAGCAACTCAAAATAGGCACAACCAACAATATCTCCCAAAGCCTCGTGAAAGCGGTTTCCCAACGGAGTGAAACCAATTCGGTGATGGGAGCGGTGATACTGCATGACCCGCTGACACCCGTTACATTGGATATGAATCATCTCCCCTCCGATGTGCAGGAGCAAATCTCCTTAGGCAAAAAATACCTCACCAATGAGAAGGGGGAAATATGGGGAATGTCCAACTTGAATCAATCGCAAATGTTTAATCCCTTCTTTGGACGGGATAAAACGGATAACAATATAAATTCGCTGGAAGTAAACGGGACGGCTTTTGCGGAAGTGACGCCCCTGGAAAATCTGGTGTTCACCTCCAAACTTGGTTATCGCATCTTCAACAGGTATTCCTCGGAATATAATTATCCCTTTTATTATAACTCCTTGCAGTTTGCCGACAAGGAAAGTCTTGCCGAATCCGCCACGCAAGGATTGTATTACCAATGGGAAAATTACGCCAATTATCTTTTCCGTTTAGGAAAGAGCAACATTACGCTAATGGGGGGTATGTCTTTCAAGAAAAACACGTACAGGGACATTGAAGGAGAGACCGACGAATTGGCCAATTCGGCGCTCAATTATCGCTATTTGGATTTCTCTACCGATGGAGCAATTGATGATATAGGCGGTATTTTGTATGAATCGGCCGGCATATCCTACTTTGGTCGCCTGAGTTGGGGCTTCGACAACCGCTATAATCTGCAAGCAAACTTCCGAGCCGATTCCTACGATGCTTCCAAACTGGACAAAGGCTTACGCTGGGGTTATTTCCCTTCATTCTCTGCCGGATGGACCCTGTCCAACGAGGCCTGGATGGAAAGGATCAATGCGGCTTTCCGCTTGTCCAACCTGCGCTTGCGTGCCTCCTGGGGGATCAACGGGAATGTGAATGTATTGCACGACTACCAATATACCAACACGCTCGCTTCCGACTATTTCTACATGGATGGTACAGGCAAGACCGTTTACGGAACTTTCCCCCAAACACGATTGCCGAACCCCGGATTAACCTGGGAGGAATCCCGACAGATCGATCTGGGAATAGACGCCCGATTCTTTAACGGGGCATTCTCTCTGGGCGTCGACTTTTACAGCAAAACAACCGAAGGTCTGCTCATCGAAATAACCCCGGCTTTAAGCACCGGAGCTTCTACCAAATTCGTGAATGCCGGATCGGTTTATAACAGAGGATTTGAATTTGAAGCGGGATGGAAAAACCGGATCGGCTACTTCTCGTATAGCCTGAACGGTAATTTGTCTACCTTATATAATGTGGTGAAATCGGCCCCTTCTATCATCGCCGGAACCAGTACACATGCCGGAACTACCATCTCTTATTTTGAAGAAGGTTATCCGGTATGGTATCTTAAAACCTATAAAGTAAAACAGATTGGCGATGAGGGGTATGCTGTCTATAAAGATATCGACGGCGTTGAGGGAATTACGGATGCCGACAGAGAGTTCGCCGGCTCTGCTATCCCCAACTTCACTTATGGACTTACGTTTTCGGCCTCCTATAAAGAAGTTGATATGACGGTCTTTGCCTCCGGTTTGCAGGGAAATGAACTTTACTATGCCTTGAATGCAGGGGTGCATCCCACCTTTAATCGGCTACAATATACTACACATAACCGGTGGACAGCGAACAATACAAACACCCGGATCCCATCGGCTGCCGGACAGTTTGACGAAAGGTATTATGCCTCGGACGGATTCGTTTATGATGGATCTTATTTCAAGATCAAACAAATACAATTGGGGTATACGACACCTCAAAAGATCCTCAGAAAGTTGTTTGTGGCCAGTCTAAGAGCCTATCTGTCGCTGGATGACTTCTTCACCCTCACTTCCTATCCGGGGCTTGATCCGGAAACCATGGTCAACGTAAACGCAGGGATGGCTGTGGATAAAGGGACTTATCCTGTTTCCCGGAAAGTCACACTCGGTTTAAATGTATCTTTTTAATTCATATTCATAAAACGCAATGGTCATGAAAAAGTATATTGTAATTTGCCTCATCGGCGCTGTCGGACTTTCCTGTGATCAGGATGTGCTGGATATTCCACAAAAAGGCGTGCTGGAATTGGAAAACTTTTATCAAAATGCAACAGATGATGATGCCGAATCCTTGATCGCGGCCGTCCATAAGAATTTTTATATGGACGCGATGGGGGTAACAAATCTTATGGCGCTCAATCTGATGGGAGACGATACGTATTGCGGGGGGAATAGCTTTGCCGATCAGGCTACAGGCTATCGGTTATTTTCCTATTACAACTTTACATTCTCTCAGGCCTCAATACAAAGTCTGTATACGGCTTTTTTCAAAATCAATTATTGGTGCAATCTGATTGTGGAAAAATTACAGGCCGACACTCCCGTGAAAAAAAGGGTAGTGGCCGAGGCTAAGTTTTATAGAGGATTGTGTTATCTGTATCTCATCAGACTATGGGGTACTCCTCCCTTGGTGCCGGATAGTGAAACGGGGACAACACCTCCAAACGGAAATCCCCTTGAACTATGGGACTGGGTGGAGCAAAATTTCTCGGAAGCGGCTACCGATCTGCCGTCCAAACCTGCTAAAGGCGCACAGCGAACAATCGGCGGGCGGCCTGCAAAGGAAGCTGCGCTGGCTTATCTGGGCAAAACCCTGGTCATCCGAAAGAAATATGCCGAAGCCGCTCTGGCTTTAAAAGCCGTTATTGATTCCGACAAATACGCTTTGCTCGAAGATATGTCTGTCTTATACCACCATGAAGCCGACTTTTGTGACGAGTACGTAATGGAGTTTAATCTCGAGAACGATGCAAGCACAGGTGTAAACCAGTCGGATTCACGCCATATCTGGATGAATTGGCGGTACACGAATCTGGCAACGCCTCTGGGATGCTTCTCGGCCGGCTGGGGATTTGGACAGTCGCCTACCCGCGAGTTTATTGAATTTGCCCAACAACATGAATTGCTGGACGACAAGAGTTACTCCAGTCGTTATCATGATTTCTTCAAAAGCTACGATGACATCCTTGCCATGGAATATCCAGAGGGCATTACTCCGGGGATTATCGCCTCGGTGGGTTTTATTGTAGACAATGTAGGGTATTTCGGCACTCGTTGGATGTTGCGTTCAAGCGATGTAATTGCCGGGACAGGGGTTGCAACGGCCATGTCGGTGCGTTCGCACGCCAATCAGCCGTATATGAGGTATGCGGAGGTGCTGTTGCTTTATGCAGAGGCGGAGGCGGGAATGAACCGGAATGATGGAGAAGGCCTGGCCGCCTTAAACAACGTGCGGACCAGGGCCGGACTTCCACCCCTTTCTTCCATGAAGCTTCAGGACATCAAAGACGAAAGAAGAATAGAATTTTGGGGAGATGGCGAACGATTCTTCGACTTGGTGCGTTGGGGGGATGCCCTCACCGTGTTGGCCGACGTCAATAAATACCGCTACCAGTTAAACGGCAAAAATCCGGATGGGAGCTATCATGTATCCTCCGATGGGAAAACCTATGGCTATGGATTCACGGCAGGGAAAAATGAAGTATGGCCATTCCCCGAAACCGAATTGATAGCCAACCCTGATCTGATACAGAATCCCGGCTGGTAAGAGAATAAGGATCTTAGTAAATAAAAACATTTTAATATGCGAAACATGAATAAGAATATCAGTATCCTGTGTGCGGCTACTGCTTCCTTGGCAAGTTGCCAGGGGCAAGTCCGGCAAGTTCGCCCGAATATTGTCTGCATTGTGGCCGAGGACATATCACCTTATTTGGGATGTTATGGAGATGCGGTTGCCAAAACACCCAATCTGGACAGACTGGCGCAAACTGCGATTCGATATACGGATATGCATACAACGGTTGGCGTCAGTTCGCCCAGCCGGTTTGCCTTGATTACGGGGATGTATCCTTCGGCCATGGGAGGCAATTTCATGAGGAATCAGTCGGCTCCCGAATACTTGCCGGAAGGGATTGAGCCGTACGAGGTTGTGCTGCCGGAAGGAATCCGCGCTTACACGGAGTATATGCGGGAAGCCGGGTATTATTGTACCAATAATTCAAAAACAGACTACCAGTTTAGCGCGAATGTGGCGCATTGGGATGAAAACAGCAATGAGGCCACATGGAAGAATTGTCCGGAGGGTATGCCTTTTCTCTCCATCTTCAACATCAACACAAGTCATGAAAGCCGGATATGGATGGGAAAAGATTCCCTTGAAATCTTGCCGGAAGACATAGATATGAGCCGCTTCCCTTATCTGCCCGACGATTCGGTTATTCGCCGGGATTTAGCCCGGATGTATACCAATATAGCGATCATGGACAGGGAAACACAGACGTTGCTGGATGAATTGGAGGCATCTGAACGGGCAGAACATACGATAGTTATCTGGTATTCCGACAACGGAGGCCCTATTCCAAGGGGAAAAAGATCCATATACAACACAGGCAGCAACGTCCCGTTTATGGTTCGATTCCCCGACGGGTACCGCCAAGGGGAAGTAGACAACCGATTGTGCCTGTTCATGGATATTCCGGCCACGATACTTTCCCTCGCAGGGATACGGCCTCCGGAATACATGCACGGCAGGGCTTTTCTGGGTCCATCCACGCAACCGGAGCGAGACTATATCTATGGTGCACGAGATCGTTTCGACGAAGTGATAGACAAATGCGGCTTTATACAGGATCACCATTACCAGTATATACGAAACTATATGCCTGAAATAGCCGGTTACCTGAACAACTCCTTCAGGCTTTCGATGCCGATGATGAAACGAATGATTGAGATGTACGAAGCCGGCGAATTAAGCCGGCAGCAGAGTTTATGGTTCAAAGCGCCTCGTCCGGAAGAAGAATTTTACGATTTGAGAAATGATCCTTACGAGTTGAATAACCTGGCAGGCAATCCTGCATACCAAAAGGACATGGAACGTTTGCGCGATCACTATGAGCGATGGAACGGAAGCGTCAATGTAAACTGGCGACGGAGCGAAAAGGAATGGAGGGAGATACATTGGCCCGGAGGCATTCAGCCTGCCGTCGACACGCCCGAGGTTTCCGAAACGGGAAATACCTTGACGCTCGTTTGCAGAACGCCCGGCGCCACCATTTGCTATAAGGTGAATGACACCATCCCTCCCACAACTGATCAGATCCGGCCGGGCAGGATCGGATACTCCTCCATTGGAGAGAATTGGCTTATTTATACGCGCCCCATTAAGAATTTAAAGAAGGGGGATAGGATAAAGATCGTTGCCGTAAGATCCGGCTATAAAACAAGCGAGATAACCACCCTGACGCTGCAATAAAGACGCCGTTGGAATATACGGAGGAATGAGGCGTGCTACCGAAAGAAGGGATCTGTCCACTGCCTTTCCTCGTTTGACAGAGGCTGAAGGTTTGGCTCACATAGCCTGTTGTCTGCAAAGCGAGTTAGGTTCCTCGGAGTGTCACCAAACTCATAATTTATCGCAGCCTCAGTTCTATAAATGGCACAAACGTTACAGGTCGACGCATCCGGAGTTGTTCGCTACCGAGACGGAATCAATAAAAAATATACCTCTTGCTTAGCCTGCGTCCAAGCCCATCTTTCCCGCT
>JAITKB010000064.1 GCA_031278605.1 Tannerellaceae bacterium | reverse complement strand
CTTCCAGCGAATTGGACTGAACGTAGAGTTGACGTTTCAACATATCCATCTTCTGCGTAGTCGCCACAATCAGCTCGGGGTTGGACAAAGACATCAGATGCTCGTAGCGGTTGGCGCCTCCCACGCCAGCCTTTCGGATGGCCTCCGGGATGGATTCAACCTGGAAAATAGCACGGTAGAGATTCTCGTCCCGCTGTTGAATCTCATTCAATACGGCAAAGGATTCATTCAATCGCAGGGAAAGCACCTCGTATTGCGTCTGAAGCAAACGGTTCTCCTTGCGCAATTGCGCCTCCATGGGCGAATCGAAAAAGCGTGTGAAAGCAAAGTAAAGGATAACCGCAATAACAATACCCGTACTCAGATGGCGTACGGCAACAAATATCTTATCCTTAAATGATAAATAAACACGTTCGTAACTTAAGGTGTTCGGATCGTATAAATAGTATGATTTTCGTGATTTGAATAGTCCCATCGAATATTTTATTTAAGCAAACAGTCGCAAAAATAATAAAATGACCTACTTTTGCAAATTGTTTTTCAGATTATTAACGAGTACAATACACGAAAATATTTATGTTGACAGCTAAAGAAACACGTGAATCCTTCAAGGCTTTTTTCGCCTCCCGGCAACATCGGATCCTGCCCTCCGCCCCCATGGTCATCAAAGGAGATCCTACCTTGATGTTTACCAATGCAGGTATGAACCAGTTCAAAGATATTATCCTGGGGAACGTCGCCCCAGGCTGCCTGCGCGTGGCCGATTCGCAAAAATGTTTAAGAGTGAGCGGCAAACACAACGACCTGGAAGAAGTAGGACAGGATACCTATCACCATACCATGTTTGAAATGCTCGGCAACTGGTCGTTCGGCGATTATTTCAAACGCGAAGCAATCGACTGGGCCTGGGAATACCTCACCGACGTCCTCCGACTAAACCCCGAACGTCTGTATGCCACCGTATTCGAAGGCAATAAGGCCGAAAGCCTGGAACGCGACGAAGAAGCTGCCGCCTACTGGGGAAAACACCTCCCCGAAACACATATCCTCGGCGGAAATAAAAAGGATAACTTCTGGGAAATGGGCGATACCGGACCCTGCGGACCCTGTTCCGAAATACACATCGACCTCCGACCCGAAGAAGAACGACAAAACAAAAGCGGCGCCGAATGGATAAACAAAGATCATCCCCAGGTAATAGAACTGTGGAACCTGGTATTCATGCAGTACAACCGGAAAACCGACGGCTCCCTCGAACCCCTGCCGGCCAAAGTCATAGATACCGGCATGGGATTTGAACGCCTCTGCATGGCCATCCAAGGGAAAACCTCCAACTACGATACCGACGTGTTTCAACCCCTGATTCAAGCCATAGCCGCCCTGACCGGCTTTGCCTACGGAGAAAACAAACAAAAGGATGCAGCCATGCGGGTGATTGCCGACCATATCCGCACCATCGCCTTCTCCATTACCGACGGACAACTGCCCTCGAATGCAAAGGCCGGATATGTCATCCGGCGCATCCTGCGTCGGGCGGTTCGCTACGGATATACCTTTTTGGAATGTCGCGAAGCTTTTATCCATCGCCTCCTTCCCGTATTGATAGAGACCATGGGAGACGCCTATCCCGAACTCTCGGAACAAAAAATATTGATAGAAAAAGTGATAAAGGAAGAAGAAGAATCCTTCCTCCGTACCCTGGAAACGGGAATCCGTTTACTCGACCGAAAAATAGAAGAAGCCAAAGCCGCCGGAAGCCGGCTCGTAAGCGGCTTCGATGCCTTTACCTTGTATGATACGTTCGGATTTCCCTTAGACCTCACCGAACTCATCCTTCGCGAACACGGAATGAAAACCGATGTCAACGAATTTAACGCCGAAATGCAGAAACAAAAAGAACGCGCCCGCAACGCAGCAGCAATCGAAACCGGCGACTGGGTAGTGGTGAAAGAAGGCGACAGCAAATTCGTGGGATACGATTTCCCCGAATCGGAATCCGACATCCTCCGATACCGGAAAATAAAACGGAAAAACAAGGAACTGTATCAGATCGTTCTGAACCAAACACCTTTCTATGCCGAAAAAGGAGGACAGGTGGGCGATACGGGATGGCTCATCTCCGATAAGGAAAAAATAACCGTCATAGATACCAAAAGCGAAAACAACCTCTCGGTACACCTGACGGAAAAATTACCCGACGACCCGACCGTTACGTTCATTGCCCGAATAGACAGGGAAAAACGCATCCGTTGCGAATGCAACCACTCCGCTACCCATCTGCTGCATGAAGCGCTCCGCGAGGTGCTGGGAGCACATGTGGAACAACGCGGGTCATACGTGTCGCCGGAATCCCTCCGGTTTGACTTCTCCCATTTCCAAAAACTCACTGACGGAGAATTGCGTAAAATAGAACGGCTGGTGGGGGAAAAGATCCGGGCGGATTTCAAGCTGGAAGAACATCGCTCGGTGCCAGTAGCCCAAGCAAAGGAAATGGGCGCCATGGCGTTGTTCGGCGAAAAATATGGAGAAGAAGTGAGGGTGGTGAAATACGGTAGCTCCATCGAATTATGCGGAGGCACGCACATCCCCTCCACCGGGATGATCGGCACGCTTCGCATCCTAAGCGAAAGTTCCATTGCCGCAGGAGTGCGCCGTATGGAAGCCGTAACAGCCGAAGCAGCCGAAAACTACTTCTTCTTCCATCAAGATATTATCCGCGAACTGCGTGCGCTGCTTAATAACGTACCCAACCTGATACAAACCATCCGAAAATCCATCGACGAAAACGCAGAGATGAAAAAACAGTTGGAAGCCTACGCCAAAGAACGAGCCATGCAAATGAAAAAAGAAATCCTGTCGCTCGCCGTTGAACGAAACGGAGTCAAAATAATTCAATATACGGGCAAAGGAAATGCCGATTTCATGAAAGATGTGGCCTTCCAAATTAAAAAAGAAGCAAAAGAACACGTGGTTTTCATCGCCGGATTGACGGAAGAAAGCAAATGCACCCTGATGCTCATGTTGAGCGACTCCCTGGTAAACGAAGGATATAGCGCCGCACAATTAGTGAAAGACGCCGCAGGGCATATACAGGGAGGAGGAGGAGGACAACCCCACTTCGCCACCGCCGGAGGGAAATACATTAACGGACTGCCGAAAGCTACCGAAGCCGTCATCGAATCTTTAGGACTGAAGTAAGTATGTCTGCAAGGAAACTAATCATATCAAACGATCTGAGAACAGACCTGGAGAACTTCCTGGCCACCTTGACCTACGACAAACTGTTTGTCCTTACGGATACGAATACAAAGGAAAAATGCTACCCGCTCATCCGGGATATTCCCCCTCTGCAAGCGGCTCGCCTCATCTGTATTCCCCCCGGCGACCGGCATAAGAATATGGAACAGCTTTCTGCCGTCTGGCAGATACTTTCCAGCGAAGGCGCTTCCCGCAGTTCCCTGCTGATCAATTTAGGCGGAGGCATGATAACCGATCTGGGCGGTTTTGCAGGCGCAACATTCAAACGGGGACTGCAAACGCTGCATATCCCTACCACCCTGATGGCCGCGGTAGATGCCGCGGTGGGAGGGAAAACAGGAATCAACTTCAACGGCTTGAAGAACGAGATAGGCGCTTTTTATCCTCCTGTCGGCGTATTTATTGATTGTGATTTCCTGCGCACCTTAGATCGGGAGAATCTCCTTTCCGGATATGCCGAGATGATTAAACATGCGCTGCTCAGCTCCATGGAAATGTACAACCCGGTCTTATCCTTCGATTGGAACCAACCGATAGATTACGAACTCCTGAGCCAAATGGCCGCCCAGTCGGTAGCTATCAAAGAGCGCATCGCAGAAGAAGATCCCAAAGAAAAAGGAATCCGCAAAGCCCTGAACCTGGGGCATACCGTAGGACATGCCATGGAAAGCCTCTCCTTCGAGAACAATACCCCCTTATTGCACGGTCATGCCGTCGCAGCAGGGATTATATGCGAATTATATCTTTCCTACAAGCAATGCAACTTCCCTTCCGACAAACTTACCCGGACAACTTATTATATAAAGGAATACTACCCGCCCTTTTTCTTTGACTGCAAAGCATACGACAGGCTATACGAACGAATGACGCACGACAAGAAGAACGAAAACGGCGTTATCAATTTCACCCTCTTGTCCGACGTAGGCCGGATACACATAAACCGTTCGGTCCATCAGGCGCTCCTGTTTGAATCTTTGGATTTTTACCGTGAATCTTTTGGTATATAATCAAAAACGCATATCTTTGCTCACCGAAAAAATCGGGGTGTAGCTCAGCCAGGTTTAGAGTACGCGTCTGGGGGGCGTGTGGTCGCTAGTTCGAATCTAGTCACCCCGACAAAAGGCCCAACTTTTAAAAGTTGGGCCTTCTTGTTTCTTCCCACCCAATGCCGTTATGCACCGTGAGTTGCGGGAATGGGAAGTTGATCCCCTCGGCCTGATAAGTCTCGTAGACGTTGCGGTTGATGTCGAAATAGACGTCCCAGTAGTCGGACGATTTGACCCATACGCGCACCAGCAGGTTCACACTGCTGTCGGCCAGGGCGTGAAGGGCAATGAAGGGCGCCGGATGCGAGAGGATACGGGAATCGGCGACAAGGATGGATTCCGTCAGGGTTTTCACCTTCGCGTAGTCGGTTCCGTAATCTACACAGAAAATCCATTCCAGGCGGCGGAGCTTTACGTTGTAATTCGTCACCAGGCCGCTACTCAGCGAACCGTTGGGGATATAAATGTGCTTATTGTCCGGCGTAGTCAGAATGGTGTGGAAGATTTGTATCTCCTTTACCGTGCCTTCCGTTCCCTGTGCCTGGATATAATCGTGTACCCGGAAGGGTTTGAAAAGCAGGATAATCAATCCGCCTGCGAAGTTGGAGAGATTCCCCGAAAGAGCCATGCCGATGGCCACGCCGGCCGAGGCCAGCAAGGCAGCAAAGGAAGTGGTCTCAACGCCTAAGGCGCCGATAACCGAAATAATCAGGAGAACAACAAGCACCACGTTGGCGGCACTGGCCGTAAAGGATTTGATGGAAGGGTCAATATCTCGTTTGCTTAATATGCGCCGGAGTATTTTATTGACTAAGTTGATGAGCAGTTTCCCGATAAGGAAAATCAGCACGGCCTTGACAAGCATAAACCCCCAGGAGGTTCCCTGTCGGAAAAGTCCTTCGAGTTGGAGGCCCATGTCGGGGATTGAATCTACGTTTAATGTATCCATAGGGTTGATCGGTTATATATTACTTTTTTACTTTTTACTTTTTTGACGGTATTCGGGCGGCATGGCGATGGGGTTTCCGTCGCGTTGCGCATAATAATGAGGCAAGAGAAGTTCCAATCCGGCTTCCTGGAAGGCATCGTGGATGCGTTGGTTCAGGTCGGAATAGATTTTCGGCAAATGGTCGGCATTTTTCACGAATGCGTTAATCTGGTAGATGAAGTACGAATCCTTCAGCGCCGTTTCCAGTACAAAGGGTTTGGGCTGTTTCTCTACGCCGGGCGTTTCAAGGGCGGCTTTCAGCAGCAACTGATGCGCCTGCTGTCGGGGGACCTCGTATCCGGAGCCTACATCAATGTGGATAATCAACCCATACTCCCTGGCCGATGCACTGAGATTGGTGGTATGCGAGGACATGATAAAGGAATTGGGGATGGTTACGATTTCGTTCTTGGGCGTACGCAGTCGGGTAACGAAAGGGGTTTTCTCTATCACATGTCCTTCGGTGTCGTTCAGTTTGATGCGGTCGCCCACTTTGAACGGACGCATATAGGTGATAACAAAACCGGCAATGATATTCCCTATCACCGTTGTGGAACCGAGCGAAACAATCAGCCCCACAAAAACGGATATGCCCTTGAATATGTCCGACTGCGAACCGGGGAGATACTGATATATCATGGCAACCATAAAGGCATAGAGCAGGAAACGGATGATGTTGAACGTAGGCTGCGCCCAGTCGGGATAAAAACCGTTGATCTTCAGCTTCCCGCTTTCTATCTCGCGGGAGATGTAACGCAGTCCCTTGATGGTATAACGCACGCAGAGGTAAATAATGGCAATGACAAACAGGTTGGGAATATAGCCTATCATCGAGCGAAAGATCATCTTCACCGGCTCAAAGACATAGGAAAAGAGGGTGATGGCGATGGATTTGGTTTGCGGGAAGACGGAGAAGAGCATCGGGACGCTGAACAGGAGTTGGATAAAGATAACCACCCATTTGAGCATTTTGGAGAGGAAAAGGAGGATGATGCTCTGGCGGCGGGTATTCAGAAATTCGTAGTCGCGTACAACGATGGGTTTCAGCCGGCTTTGCCGGAGGCGGATAATCCTGCGTCGCAGTTTGCGGAATGTGTAATTGGTGAGGAGGATCAAGAGGATTTGTATGCCCACAATCAGGACGAAAAGGGCCGAGCGTTTCATCATCCCCACGACGCCGTAGGTTTTTTTCAGCGCTTGGATTTTCGCCGCAACGGGGGTGAAATACTTCTTGGCCAATTCCGGGCGGCTGATGCCCGTGGAGACGGCATCCCGGTCGGTAATGCTCAACAGGACTTTTTCTCCGTACATAATATCGGTAAGGTAAGCGCCCTCTTCGATGTGGAGCGAATCCTTCTTCTCAAAGAAAAGATTCTTTCCTGCCTGAAGGATCGCCTCCTGTACATTCTCTGCCCGTCGTACGGCGCTGAGGCCTCCCTGTCCGGAATGAAGATAGAAAAGCGTATCGTTTTCCACCACCACGGGCACGGCGACAGAGGATACGCCGGCTCGCAGCGAATCCTGTTGTGCATACATAGGCGATGAAACGAGGCAAAGGAAAACCACGGATAAACTCCACCCCCATCGCAAGACCAGCTTTTTCATGAGATACTGTTTTTTAATTATTTGAGTAATTCTTCCACTTCCGCCCAGGTAAATTGGGACAGCGGATTGTTCTTGTTGATAAACGTTTCATACAGGACGGTTTTCGTCTCTTGCAATCGCTGTATTTTTTCCTCTATGGTGTCTGTTGAGATAAACCGGCAGGCGATCACGGTTTTTTGTTGTCCGATGCGGTGTGCCCGGCTCAGCGCCTGCATTTCGGCGGCAGGGTTCCACCAGGGGTCGAGGATGAAAACATAGTCGGCTGCCGTGAGGTTCAGTCCCGTGGACCCGGCTTTGAGTGAGATCAGGAAGCAATGCATATCGTCGGTTTCGGTAAACCGTTTGATTTCTTCTTCCCTCCGAAGGGTTTCACCCGTCAGCAGGGCATATTTCCAGCCTTCTTCCTTGAACTTGTCGGCCAGCAGATTCAGGTATTTGACGTAGGAGGAGAATATCAGCACCTTGTGATTGCTTTCCTTCAAGGTTTCAAGCGAGAGCAGGATCTGTTCAAATTTACCCGAATCTTCCGTATAGCCTGCATCCACGAGTTTGGGATGATTGGCCAGTTGGCGCAGCGTATTCAGGCTTTGCAGGGTGACGAAACTGTTGTAGGGCAAATCCGGGTTTTCCCTGACATCCAGCAGCAGGTTCCGGATCCGGTTTTTCTCCGCATCGTAGCGCATTTGCTGGGCTTCGGTCATATCGCAAAAGATGGTTTCCTGAAGCAGCGGAGGCAATTCGGGCGCCACTTCTTCCTTGGTCCGCCGGAGCAGGAAGGGGTGGATGATGCGTTTGAGCAAGTCTTCGCGGTCTTTGTCTTTTCCGCGGACGATGGGTTGGATGAAATAGTGTTTGAAGGTGGCCAGGTTCTCCAGAAGTCCGTCCTGGATGAAGTGGAATTGCGACCAGAGGTCTTCCAGCGAGTTTTCGAGAGGCGTTCCCGTGAGTGCCAGGCGGTGGCGTGAAGAGAGTTGTTCGGCTGCACGGGAAGCCTGTGAGGCGGAGTTTTTAATATACTGACTTTCATCCAGGATAATCACCTCAAAGGTGTATCCGCGAAGGTATTGAATGTCGTTACGCATCAAGCCATAGGAGGTGACGACTACCTGATAGGGCGAGAATGTTTGGTGAACGAGTTGGGTGTTGCAGCTTTTCAGCCGTTTATCCCCGGCGTATATCAGCACCTGGAGGTCGGGGGCGAAGCGGGCAAGTTCGTTGCGCCAATTATGCAGGAGCGAAGTGGGGGCTACCACCAGGCTGGCCGGCAAGGTTCCCTGGGCGTCATTCGTATAGATATGCTCCAGCAGTGTGATGGTTTGCAGGGTTTTGCCCAGACCCATATCGTCGGCCAGGCATCCGCCGAAGCCATGGGTATATAAATGTTCCAGCCAGTAGAATCCTTCCTTCTGATACTCCCTCAGAAGTCCGGCTTGGCGGGCGGGCAACGGCGGACGCCGGCGTGGGAGGTACAATTGCTCGGACACCAGGGCGAGTTTCTCCTGTGGGAGATCTTTGCCTATGGAGTGGTCGATGATCGATGCGTAGTTCTTTTTCAATCCGATGAGATTCCCCATTTTTCCTTCGCAGTAAAACATGAGGTCGAAGTATTTCCCGAACCATTCCGAGGGCAGGATAAAGAGCGTACCGTCGGGCAGGATGTATTCTTTCTTTTTCGTCAGGATGTGCTGCCGGAAGTAAAGGAAGGGGAGGCGGTATTCCCCGATCTGCACTTCTATATGGAGTTCGAACCAATCTATTTTCTCTTCCATATCCGTATGCATGGCCACCGGTTGGAGAAAGAAGGGATGGTCCGATTTGTTTTCAAGGATAAACTCGGCGAGCGCTCCTTCCGGTTGTTGATTGAGCCATTCCACGAGTTGGAATCCATCGTCTTTTGCGGGATAGAAATGGTTCGATCCCTGGGGATGCAGCCCTTCTTTCTGCAGGTAGTTTGCCAGGCGTTTTTCCCATGCCGGGTCCCTTTTATACCAGCAGATGCTTGTTATCCCGTCTTTTTCTTCCAGCTCCACGTTTCTTTTCCCGGAGCTTCCGGGATAGAGGCGCGGGGCGTTTTCGTATTGGAAACTGAGGACGAACATCAGCTTTTGGTTAAAGTCTTTTTCCAGCGAAAGGAAAGCTGTCTTCTCCGGTTGGATTTCCCTCACGGGGATGCCTTGTATTTTCACCTCGTAGGTCTGCATGGTTTTGAACACGAAGTTCCTCAGGTACAATTCTTCCGATTGGGCCGGGACGTCGATATGGCTTTTCACGAAAAAGGGCGTCAGTTTTTTGGCCTCTATATTTTTCACAAAGCGGATCTCCCTTCCCGTCAACACGACGCAGGGTTTGTCCGAGAGGATGATTTCCGGCTTTTTCAGCAGGGATATTTCCTGTCCTTCCGAGGTGAGCGAGATGAAATAGCGCAGGCCTTTTTCGTCTTTCACGAAGTTGAATAAACATTCGGCCGGCGAGGGGATGATGCACAAACGCTGATCTTCATAAAAGGTTTTCACGGCTATTTCTTCCCGGCGGAAGATGGGGATGGGGGTTTTCTGCGCTGTTTTTATCACCTCGCGGTTGACCTGTTCGATCCGTGGGCGGATAAAGCGGTTGATGGTTTCCTGTTTTACCTCTTTCAGGAAGGCGAGCGTGGATTTTTGCTTTGAGAAAGCCTTCATCAGGGCCTGGTTGCTGATTTCCTCGAGGAGTTTGATCAACCGGAGATGATCGGCCGGGGCGCCCCGTTCGCTTTCTTCCCCGGCATCGGGAGGTCCCAGCAATTGCAGGCTTGCATCCTCGTTGCGCCGGGCCGAGTAGATATGGAATCGCCATCCGAAAGGTTTGTGTTCGGAAAGGAGCAGGATTAATTCTTCATTTTCCATCGGCATGGGTCATTCTGGTCTATGATGCAAGCCACGGCAGCGTCGCCGGTTACATTCACGGAAGTGCGCAGCATGTCAAGCGGACGGTCAATGCCGATAATCAGCGCCAGGCCTTCGGCGGGGATCCCCACGGAGGTGAGCACCATGGCCAGGATCACGTAGGTGCCGCCCGGTATGCCCGGCGTGCCGATGGAGGAAAGAATGGTCATAAACAATACGACCAGGATTTGTGAAAAGGATAAATCCACCCCCAGTACCTGGGCTATAAAGAGGATGGCAATGGCCTGATAACAGGAGGTGCCGTCCATATTAATGGTCATGCCCACCGGCAGGACAAAGGAGGAGACCTCTTTCGACACGCCCAGGTCTTCTTCCACCGTTTTCATGGTAACCGGAAGCGTCACGGCGCTGCTGCTGGTGGTAAAGGCAAAGAGCTGCACCGGATACATCGCACGCAGGAAACGGCCAACGCCCGTTTTCCCTCCGAAGAGTTTGATGACGAGGGGGTAGAAGGCATACATAATCACCAGCATAGCCAGGGCAACCGTCAGGGCATACAGTGCCAGGGCGCTGAACACGCTCATATCGCCTCGGAAGTCGGTTACCAGGGCGGCCATCAGGGCCGTAACCCCCACCGGAGCCAGGCGGATGATAAAGCCGACCATGCGGAGGATCACCTCGTTCAGCCCGTCGAAGAACTCCACCACGGGGCGGGATTTCTCCTTGGGGACCAACAGGATGGCCACAGCAAAGAGGATGGCAAAAAAGATGACTTGCAGGATGCTCGAATTGTTCGATGCGGCGCTTACGATGTTGCTTGGCACGATATCGTTCAGGAAATTCAACGGTCCTTGTTCCTGGGTTTGTTCGGCGGCGGCGGCTTTTTCCGAGATCGTGCTGCGGTAGGTTTCCTGCAGGTCGGCCACGATTTCGCGGTTCACCAGGGCGCCGGGGCGAACCGAGAGGCCCATGCCGACGCCGAAAGAAGCCGAAACGGTAATCAGGCAGAGGTAAATCAGCAGCGTCTGCATCCCCAGGCGGGAGAATTTCCCCACGTCCTTCAGCCCTGAGATTCCCTTCACCAGCGTGACGAAGATCAAAGGGACGGCAATCAGTTGCAGCAGGCGGATAAACAATTCCCCCCAGGGTGCGACCCATTTGTCGATGAAGTTTTCGGCCCCAAGGGATAAGCCGACGATTCCGAGGAGAATCCCAAGAAGCATCCCGGAAAGTATTTGCATATACAGCGGGATGGAGCGAAGTTTGTTTCGAACATTCATAAGTAAATATAATTTTCTTTCCGGCAAAGGTAATGTTTTTTCGTTTTTTCCGCCTTGCCGGCGTCCCTTCGGGGCAGTGACCAAGTCTGCCCCCGGTAGTGAAAAAATCCTAACGCTTACTCGAAAAATAAGTTTTCATTTGCAAAAATAAGTTTCCCTTACCGGGAAATAAATCGCTCGGTACTGAGAAATAAATTTTTCAGTACTGAGAAATTATTTTTTCAGTACCGAGAAATAAATTTTTCAGTACTGAGAAATTTCCTTTCGAATGAGAGCGATTTATCGCTGATAGCTAAGCGGTTACACTTTCAGTTCGAAATGTAAAAATTGACTAATATTAAGGAATCCCCCCCCCCTTTGAAAAGGGAAAGACCTGCTTGGCCGAGTTATGTGATCCCGGAAAAAGTAGGGGGAAATCGCATTGGATTTCCCCCAAACATCTTACATCGGTATTTTTATCGGCTCGCACGATTTATTTATTCCACACGCGGGGCGCGGGGACGGGGGGAAGCGGTTTGCGCTCTTTCAGATCCTTCAGAATCTCTTCGATGGCGCGGTCGAGTTGTTGGTCTTCCCCGTTCCATTCTTTGATGGGGTCGTTGTCTACAAGAATATCGGGGTCAACGCCGTGATTCTCAATGATCCATTCCCCGGTTTTCGGATCATAGCTGGTGAAGAAAGGAACACGCAAGTCGGTGGCGTCGATAAAAGGCAAGGATGCACTGATCCCCACAATACCGCCCCAGGTGCGCATACCGATCAGTTTGCCCAAACCTAAGGCGCGGAATCCCCACGGGAAGAGGTCGCCGTCGGAAGCCGAATATTTATTGATAAGGCATACCTTGGGGCCTACCTGCACGGCATCCGGTATTTTGCCGATGCGCGAAGATCCCCTCGACATGGTCAGCCGGTAAGGCTCACGCGCCAGGCGTTCCAGGATCATGGGGGATACGTTCCCCCCGCCGTTGGTCCGGTCGTCGATGATCAATCCCTCCTTGTCCAATTGAGGATAGAAATAGCGCGAAAATTCATTCAACCCCTCCACACCCATGTCGGGGATGTAGATATAACCGACCCTTCCGTTGGTAGCCTTCTCCACCTTCCGTATATTCTCCTGCACCCAATTGTAATGGTAAAGGGAGTATTCTTCGTCTATGGGATTCACCACCACCTTGCGGGCGCCGCCGGACTGAGGCCGGACATTCAACGACAACTCCACGGGTATGTCGGCTTTGCCAACCAGCAGGGCGTACATATCTTTTACGCTGTTGGTGAGCACTCCGTCGATCGCTACAATATATTCCCCCTCCTTTACGTCCATACCGGCCTCGGTAAGGGGCGAACGAAGGTCGGCGCTCCAGGACGCCCCATGCAGTATTTTCTCTATCCGGAAGAATCCGCTACCGGCATCCCGCGTAACCTCCGCCCCAAGCAAACCCATCCGGATACGTTCCGGGCGGCTCATCTCGCCGGGGGTGATGTAGGCATGTCCGCAATTCAATTCGGCGATCATTTCACCAATCACGTAATTGAGGTCCAGGCGGTTTTTTACATGGGGAAGAAGAACTTCATATTTGCGTTTCATTGCCGCCCAGTCTACGCCGTGCATGTTTTCCACATAGAATCCATCCCGCATCGCCCGCCATGCTTCATGGAATATCTGCGCCCATTCTTTGGGATAATCGGTCGCGATTTTCATGCGGGAAAGGTCCACTTCGTCTTTCAGGTCGGTTTTGCCGGAGGGGATATCCGTCACATAGACTGTTTTACCTTTTTGGAAGATTGCTTTCTTGCGTCCGGCTTCTATGCTCATCACGGCATTGGCCACTTCTTCTTCTTTTTGTTTCTTCAGATCATACAACTTCGTACTCCCCTGGATGGTATAATAGATTTTCTCGCCGTCGGCATAGAAGTTCCGGTAATTCCCCGGCGTTAAGGGCAGCTTGATGATCCGTTCGGTAATGCCTTCCGGGTCGAACACCACGGTGCTATCCTTTTTATTTCCCGTCTTTTCCGCCCCGGCACTCCCGCCATCCTTGGGCAAGAAAGGCGAAGGCGTATTTTTCGACAGAAGTGCCAGATAGACGCCGTTCATGTCGTCGTACACATAATTCCACTCCGTTGAGCCGTAAACGGGGTCAAAATCCCGTGCGGAAGAGAAAATGAGGTATTTCCCGTCCCGGCTGAATACCGGCGAATAGGATTCGTACCATTTATCCGTAACGGGATATTCCTTCCCCGATGCAATATGGTAGACATAAACCACCGAAAAATCGTTACCGCCCATGCGGGAATAGGCCAGCCACCGGTTGTCGGGCGAGAAAGAGACTCCCCGTATCTCGCTGATGGGATCTTGCCTCACCACCGTAATCTTGCGTGTGGCTACATCCAACAGGTTGATCCGGTTTTTCCTGTCCGTGTATACAATTTTTGCCCCGTCCGGACTCCATCTGAGCGTACGGATATAGGTATCGTTGTTGTAGGTAAGCTGCTTCGCCTCTCCGTTGTCGGCGTCTTGCAGATACAACTCCGTTTCCCCCGTTGCATCGGAGATATAGGCGATGTGTTTCCCATCGGGCGACCATTGGGCATTCCGTTCATGCACTCCCGGCGTCCGGGTGATATTTTTGGTGACGCCCTTCTCAGCCGGCAAGTTAAACACCTCTCCACGGGCGGTAACCGTCAGGCGTTCGCCGTCGGGCGAGAGGCTTACCTCGGAAAGGTATTTGCCCCCATCCTTTATCTCGCTCCGGGCGTAGATGTTATCCGAGGAAAGCGTGATAGGGATTTTTTGAGGCGTCCGCCCTTCGGCGTCCATTTTATACAGATAGCCGCCATTCTCGAAAACAATGACCTTCCCATGCACGCTGGGAAACTTTACGTCGTATTCCGTAAAGTCGGTCACTTTTTCCGTTTGCTTCGTAAGGGTGTTATAGGCGAAAATATTCATGGTGCGGTCGCGGTCGGAAATAAAAAAGATATGATCGCCAACCCACATGGGGATAATATCCTGTGCTTCGTTGGCAGTGATATTCTCTACCGTTTTTTTTGCCGGGTCGTACACCCATATATCGTCGGCCATACCTCCCTTGTAATATTTCCAGGTACGGAATTCGCGCATCACCCGGTTGTAAGCAAACTGCTTCCCATCCGGCGAATAACTGCAAAAGCCCCCTTCGGGTAAAGGAACAGCTTCAGGCAATCCCCCCTCTTTGTTTACGGTATACAGCCGTGCTTCAAACCCGGTTCCAATCCGGTTCCGGTACACGATGTTTTCCCCGTCGGGAGTCCAGGTCATCACGATATTATTAGGTCCCATGCGGTCACCCAAATCGTCCCGGCT
>JAITKB010000057.1 GCA_031278605.1 Tannerellaceae bacterium | reverse complement strand
TTCCGGATGATCGCCTTTGCTCAGTTCGTTGAGTAACGGAAGCACATAAGCAGCCGTTTTCCCCGTACCTGTTTGTGCACAGGCTATCATATCTTTTCCTTCCAAAATAAGTGGAATCGTTAATTCCTGAACAGGTGTTGTTTCCCAAAAATTCATTGCGTCAAGTCCGTCGAGAACAGCTTCTTCCAGGTTCAATTCGTCAAATCTCATGTTTTGTAATTTATAGTGAGCAAAGGTAGTAATAATCATGAAAGTTCAGTGAGAGATACTATAATAGCGCTTATATATTTCATCAAACAACCCGCTCTCACGCGCCTTGCCGATCCATTGATTCAAACTGTCGGCCAATACGGGGCTGTTCTTTCTTAAGACCCAGGCTTGTTGTTGGGTAAAACTTATATCGGTGTTCAAGTCTATTTCCGGCAGTTTGTCTTTCAGGGTAACGGCTATCAGCCTGTCACAAACAGCGTAATCTATTTCTCCCTTGGCTACTTTTATGATTAATTGCTCTGCCGAACAGGTTTCGTCTTCTATCACATAAACGGAATCTCCGATTTCGTGTTCCAGATGCTTCAAGCGGTGCAGGGCGGGCGAATCTTTGGGTACATGGATGGTTTTCCCTGCCAAATCCAAGTGATTACGGAGTGGTTCGATTCCGCCATTGGCGTGAGCTGTGCGCTGCACCAGAATCTGTTTGTTCAGGACTATCGGTTCGGTGAATAAATAATGATCTTTTATTTCGCTCGTTAGCGGGATGTTCTGCGCTACGATGTCGCACTTGTTATTTTCTAAAGCCTTGAAGCTTTCCATGAGGCTCATCTCCAATAGAACATGCACCTCCAGGCCGGATATTTCGGCGATAGCCCGGCTTAGTTCGTATTGAAAGCCTTCGGTTGTATCGCCCGAAATGAAATAACCCGAAGGACTGTACTCGGTGATGATGCGAAGGATTCCTTCTTCCTTTATCTCTGCATAATCGCGGGGTGTGAGGTGCGGGGCTAAGGGTTGGCGCAAAAGGTACATGATTCGTGCGGCCAGGAAAAGTAAAACGGCATAGAGCACTATCTGTTTGCTGAATTTCATGCAACTTAATTATTGAAAACTACGGCTACTCCTAATTTAAGTATCATCGGATTCAGTGGGTAATGCAGCAGCGAGAAATAATTGGGAGCAACAAAGGTGGAACCCAGATTGAATAATTCGGCAAAGAAACGAGCCTGTTTCAGATGAAAATTTGCATAGCCGTTAATCAACGGATAGTTTCCGATTTTCTTCTCATCCTGTAGCTGGAATTGCTGCGTGGCCGGTTCGTAATAGGGGGCATAATATTCGGTGTGGTAATGCACGTCGGCTCCTATCTGCAGGGTGAGTACTTTGGCAAGTTTAAAATGAACGTAGATATTTGAATAGGCGCTGAGGCGAGGAAGCGGAAGTACATTCTCTTCGCTGCTCAACTGAAAGACGGCTTCGTTTTCCCATCCGAATGAACGATAACGAATATCTTGTTTCAGACGCGCCGACAGGACTTGCAGGTTTGTCCGGTATTGCTCCGGAAGCCCCATCCTGTTAAAATATATGTGGTTTTGGATACTCTCTACGCCAGCCGACAGCGTTGTATACGTAGACCCCAGATGTACTTCGCCTCCGGCGTAAAACTGTTGCGTATTATCAAGCAGTATGGTTTGCGAATCCCACCAGAAATAGCGCGAGTGGTGATAACGCTGGAAAAAAGCCGGCGTTACGTTGCGCAAATAACCGTTGGCCTTGATGGAGGCTTCCTTGCCGAAAAGGGGGAAGGTGGTTTGCAAATCTCCCTCAGCGCGAAACTCTCCCAAATCGCTTCCTATCATGCAGAGTTCTCCGCGGGCGTTGTAGGTGAGTAGCGATCCTCTTTTCTTCGACAACTCAGCGCCCAGATACATGGACAACTCATCGTGTATTTCATTCAACGGATAATCCAGCGAGGAGGGTTGGGGATTTTCGCCGCTTCCGTTCACTTGGTCGTAGGTGAGACCGGGCACGCGAGCCGGCAGTTTGAATCTTCTCTTTTCAAACCTAGCGAAGGCCGTAAGACCAAATTTTGCCCAATCCTGGAATCCTTCGCGCATGGACAGGCCCAAGGTATTCTTCACATTCCATGCGGAAGCCACGTCATTGAGGCTTTTGTCGATGCCATATACATATTTCAGCCTGCGGAGATTCGGGTTGTATACTTCTTCCGGACTGGTGGGGATAAGGTATCGGGTGTCTATATCGGACAAATTCGAGATGAAGCGACGGCTATTGTCTTCGTACTCGAAGGTATGGATCAAACCGGTAACGGGCACGAATACTTCCCTGCGATTCCCTTCCTCGTCGGGCTCCCCTTCTTGTCGCGTAAAGCCCAAATTATAGCGATGGGAAAAGTAATATTGTTTCCCCCGGATGCGATTCCAGGTATCGTAGAAACGTACGGGATATTCTTTTCTGGGTGGCGACTGCCGACCGATGACAAATTCTTCTATGTGGGTGATGTACCGATCGTTCTCCAGCCCTCCGTTTTCGTAATTCACGAAGTTGTAATTGCTCAGGCAGGCATTCAGTTCGTAGCGGTCGGTGCGATAGCTGCCGAACAAACGATAACTCAGAAGTTTGTTGCCGTTCGACCAGTATAATCCTCGTCCGTAGATATAATCCATCTCCGCTCCTATGTTTATTGTCTTGCCGAAATTCCAGGTGATAACCCCCTGCAGGCGATCTTCGCGGTTCAACGACGATCCGGCTTGAGTGAACGCAGCGTATGTGTAGGGGATTTTGGTATCGTAGTAATAAGCATTTTCCGGTGTTGTGATGTAATAATCGTAGGCATCCGCATAGATAAAGTCGCGGGCTTCTTTGCGTTCCGAGAAGATTTTCGTTTGTGCGGGCGAACCCATATTGGCCAGATAGCCTACGGCGATTGAACGACCTTCCACGAGGGTGGAGTTTCCGTAATTCAGCCGGTTAGTATCCATTGGGGCGACGTAGGAATCGCCTATGGAGGGTGTGAGACGGTATGCCGTGATGCGTACGTTTTCCTTGGAGGTGTTATCGGCCTGCAATAAACTGTCGGCCTCGCCTCCCCCACCCTCTTGCGCCTGGCTTAGGGCGGAGAAACACAAAAGAAGAACCATGTACCAACAATGTCTCATCCCTCTGCCTGTTTGTTACATTGCACAAACAATCTCCATACCTTTCCTGATGGCAATCTCATTCATAGGGATGAGTTTATGATGCCTTTCGGGCAACGACTTTTTCAATCCCATGAGCACGCTTTGGAGTGAAACCATCGGGACGATCTTCAGCAGACCACCAAGGATCAACATATTGAATGCTTTTTCGTTTTTCATTTCCGTAGCGGCATCCATGGCGTTCACGCGGTAAACGCGGATATCTTTGCGTCCAATATCGCCGTGTATGCCGTAACCGTCGTACAGGAGGATGCCTCCGGGTTTTACCTTGCTTTCAAATTTCTCCAGGGAGGGCTGATTGAGTATGATGGCCACATCGTATGCATTTAGAATCGGGGAGCTGATGGGGTTGTTGCTCAGGATCACCGTCACGTTGGCCGTTCCTCCCCGTTGTTCCGGGCCGTAGGAAGGCATCCAGCTCACTTCTTTTCCTTCGGTCAATCCGGAATAGGCTAATATTTTGCCCATTGACAAAACGCCTTGTCCGCCGAAGCCGGCTATAATAATTTCAATTTCGTGTTTCATTTGGATTTGATTTGTTTTTTTATTCCACATTCTTCAGATCGCCCAGGGGATAGAACGGGAACATAGATTCCTGCATCCATTGATTGGCCTGCACCGGTGTCATTTTCCATCCCGAAGCGCAGGTTGAGACGAACTCTACCACGGAAGTTCCTTTGCCTCCCATGGCATTTTCGAAAGCCTTCCGGAGCATTTTTTTTGCCTTGCGTACGGCTGCTGCCGTGTGTACGCTTTGGCGGGTTACCAGGCATGTGCCTTCGAGTTGCGCCAGCAAATCGGCTATTTTCAGCGGATATCCGTTCAGCGACACATCGCGTCCGTAGGGGCAGGTGGACGAGGGCATACCCACCAGGGTGGTGGGCGCCATTTGTCCGCCCGTCATGCCGTAGATGGCATTGTTTACGAATACGATCACGATATTTTCGCCCCGATTGGCGGCATGAATGGTTTCGGCCGTTCCGATGGCGGCCAGATCGCCGTCGCCCTGGTAGGTGAACACCATTTTGCCTTTATTCAGACGTTTCAGGGCGGTGGCTACGGCCGGTGCGCGTCCGTGGGCGGCTTCCACCCAGTCTATATCTATATAATTGTAGGCAAACACGGCGCAGCCTACGGGCGAAACGCCGATGGTTTGTTCCTCCAGGCCCATGTCGGTGATTACTTCGGCTATCAGTTTGTGTATGACGCCGTGGCTGCAACCGGGGCAATAGTGCATGGGGGTATCGTTCATCAACGCCGGTTTGCCGTACACGCGGTTTTCCGGTTTTATTATTTCGGTAAGTTCCATTTGTTTTCAGTTATCAATCATTAATTAAAGAAGCGAAGGGCGTATTGTACCAGCCGGAATACTACGGCCACACCGCCGGTTATGAGGAAAGCCATCCGGTCTTCGGAGGCAAAGAAGCAAATGCCGGCGGCTACGGCCAGCAGGATGAATATGAGCGAGAGGAGTTCGTCTGTCTTACTTCCGCGTATCATGGGTTGATTATTTTTTCTTTCAATGCCGAGAGTATTTCATTCGGTGTAAACACGATTCCGCCCAGTCTGCCGAAGTGTTCCACTTTTACTTTTCCGTTTACTGCCAGGCGAACGTCTTCCACCATTTGTCCGGCATTGAGTTCTACCGACAAGATGCCTTTTACCTTTTGTGCATACGCGCCAAGGACCTTTGAGGAGAAGGGCCAAAGGGTAATGGGACGCAGGAGACCGGCCTGCAAACCTTCTTCGCGTGCCAGTTCTACGGCTTTCCGGCACATACGCGCCGAGGAGCCGAAGGCCACCAGCAAATACTCGGCGTCTTCGCAAAGAAACTCCTCGTATCTCACTTCCGAGGCTTCAATCTGTCGGTATTTCGCCTGGAAGCGAAGGTTGTTTTCCTCCATCACAGCGGGGTCTAATTCCAGAGAAGTAATCACATTGACTTTATTGGGTTTCAGTTTTCCCTGCACGGCCCAGGGGGATTCCCACCGTATTTCTTCTTCTGTTTTCCGGGGGCGTTGGGGGGGGAGAATTACCTTTTCCATCATTTGTCCGATGATTCCGTCGGCCAGAATCATTGCGGGATTGGCGTATCGGAAGGCCAGATCGAATCCCAGGGCTACGAAGTCGGCCATTTCCTGTACGGAATAGGGCGCCAGGGTGATGAGGCGGTAATCGCCGTGTCCGCCGCCTTTTACGGTTTGGAAATAGTCGGCCTGACTGGGTTGAATGGTTCCCAATCCCGGTCCTCCCCGCATCACATTCACGATCAGGCAAGGCAATTCAGCTCCTGCGATATAGGAGATTCCTTCCAGTTTCAAGCTAATGCCGGGGCTGGAGGAGGAGGTCATCACGCGTTTTCCGCTTCCTGCTCCTCCGTATACCATATTGATGGCGGCAATTTCACTTTCGGCCTGCAGCACCACCATTCCGGTGGTTTTCCACGGCATTTCGGCCATAAGTGTTTCCATGATTTCAGATTGAGGCGTTATGGGATAGCCAAAATATCCATCCGTCCCGTAGCGTATTGCCGCATGTGCAATGGCTTCATTTCCTTTCATCAGTTTTACTTCTTCCATCAATTCAGCTTTACTTTATAAACAGTTAAACATCCATCCGGGCATACTAATCCGCAATTGGCGCATCCGATGCAATCTTCCGGGTTCTTCATATAAACATAATGATATCCTTTTTTATTCACCTCCCGCGGATGCAGTTCCATCACCTCTTGCGGGCAAGCCGCCACGCAGAGGTCGCATCCTTTACAGCGTTCGGTGTGAACAGTAACAGTACCTTTTATTTTCGCCATATCTTTTTTTTATATTTTGTCTTTCAACGTGTTCTTTTGCTTAGCTCTTTCACGCCACGTTTGCGATGAGCGTCCAAAGATAGGGAAAAAAACAAAAGGACACACCCCTTAAGGTGCGTCCCTCGGACTCGGCATGGGTTTGGACTTATTCCGCAAAATCCCTTGCGGCGGCGATGACAGGCTCCGCAAGATCTTCCGGGAAAGTAAACCATTCTGGATTCAATGCATTGTTGAAAAGACGGACTACCGGCTTATACAAATCGTTATACATAATCCAGGTCATGACTTCGAGTGTTCCGAACGAGGCACCGGTTTGCCCGTAGCGTTGCAGCAGCAGGGAGACGATTTCCTGTTTTGCTTCCTTGTTGTATTGGCTCAATATCTTATTACGTGTAAAGAGCGCCTGGAGTACTGTGAGTTGGGCGGGACGTTCCATAAAGGATTGCGCATTGGCAAAGCATCGGGGATCAATCGACTTGTAGTAGGATAGCAAGACATCGGCTCTGTCGGGGCGTTCTTCCAAGGCTTCTACGCTGTTGTGCTGTGCATACACCCGGTAGCTTGTTCCAATGGGCGAGGCGTTGCTGGATGTCCAGTAAATTCCCCATAGCCAGGGAAAGTCTATGAGGCTGCAGATCAATCCTGCCGTCGATATACTTTCCAGCACATCCGGCGGCAACCGGTAGGCATCCTGTATTTCTTCGTAGACCATTCCTTGTATGTCTTCGGGATAGACATAGGCGTCTTCCACCTTGGGAAGATCTGCTTCGGGATATGTTTCGGGCAGGTTATCTGCGCATTGTGTGAGAAGCAGAAGAAGGAATACTGATAAAAACTTATTCATTGACGTATCTTACTGCTTGTTGATAAATACTGTTCAAATCATAATCAAATAATAAACCGGATTTTAAAGATTTATCCACCTCAGACTGAATAAGGAATTTTGAAGTCAATTTTTTCTCTTGATTGAGATTGTTTACCATAATCCAAGCATTAACGGAAAGCGAATTTCCTCCAAATACATCTGATGCTGCAATTTTTTCATCAAATTTTTTGATGGTTTCCTTCATCAAAAACTTTCGGTCTTCCGTATTGAGCGATTGGATAATCTGTGGCTGTGCTAAGATGATTTCAAAATATTCATATTTGAATGCATATAAACCTTTTTCAGCAGATGTCCATAAGGATTTAAAATCCGATGAAGACATAGAACTATACTTCTTTAATACAAAACACCCTGCATCTTTCCTGTCTAACAACTCGCGTATCCCATTAAAACGAGAGTAGAAAACATCAAATCCTGCTTGAGGAGAATTATAGAAAAACAATGCCATGAAAGCAGGGAAATTATAGCAAATCTCCACCAAAGATTCTGTATCAGATCTTTTCAATATAGTATCGGGAATTTGGCATGCTTGAAACATTTCTTCTTCAGATTTGAATTGCTGCCATTCTTCCATCCCTGGTTTGATGGGATAGTCCCATATTACTTTTTTTTCGGTTATC
>JAITKB010000140.1 GCA_031278605.1 Tannerellaceae bacterium | reverse complement strand
CTGCCGATGAAGCGAAAGGCCCTTCCTTTGCGAAAATGGAGTTTCGGCACAGGTATGGGATTTACGCAAAGTTCCGGAGAGGTGGTAAACACATACGTGCTCAGGAGCAGTAATTACATAGAAGACGAAGAACTGCTGTCGCTGAATGCCGCTTCAGACCAAAACCTGGGTAAGATGCCGCGAACCAATATCCAACATAAAACGCCTATCTCTTTCGGTTTTTCGGCAAGTAGGTATTTGAACAATCGCTTCTCGCTTCAGACCGGTTTGGTTTATTCACTGTTAATCTCCAATTGGGAAACACAGGCCACAGCCTATAATAATAAGACGAAACAAACCCTTCATTTTATCGGTATCCCGCTTTCGTTGTCTTACAAGATAGCCGAATGGAACCGCTTCCGCATATACGCTTCTGTCGGTATGCAGGCTGATATGAATATTGCCGGGCGATTGCAGGTGAAAAAATATTCAAATAATTTGCAAATCGGCGTGACACACATCAACCAGCGAATGAAGGAATGGCAATGGTCGGTGAACGCGCGAGCAGGCATAAGCTATCCTCTAATTCCTTACGTAAGCGTATTCGGCGAAGCGGGCGCTGCTTATTATTTTGATAACGGAAGCAGTATAGAGACCATCTATTCCGACAAAGCTTTCAATATTAGTCCGCAAATCGGACTTCGCCTGAGTTTTTAATACATAAATGAAATAATATCATAATAAATTAATATTGTATGAAAAAGTTATTTTTTACCGGACTATTGTCCGCGTGCACCTTGTTGTTGATTTCCTGTCTGGAAAGCGGGAGTAATATGCAATCCAGGAACGGCGTTCCCGGCATTATCAAAATTGATGAAAGTAAGAAAGCGACGATCATGTCACCGGATTTCTATCCCTATGCATTCTACGATCCCAGTATTAGTCTTGAAAACATGGAGTTTGAGGACGGCGATTGTATTCTGTTTGGTTACACTGTGGATTTCAACGAAACAAGCAATGCCGATTATCAGGTAACAGGCGTCATTCAGGGAAGTATTTCGAGTGGGATTGTCGCTCTGGATCAGTACCCTTGTCTCCCCGATATTTATTATCCCAATATTTACCCCGATATAGACCTCGACACCTCCACCCTGATGCCAAACGAACAACCCATTGCTTATGCCATATCTACCGTAGGGATGACGAGCTATTTTCTTGACAAGTTTTTCCTTTCTTCCGATTTCACCACGAATACCGACCAGAAAACATTCTGGTATCTGTATTACGACCCGAATCTCCCGACAAAGGAGGTAGACGGAAAGACGGTATACACCCTTTTCTTGCGTGCCGAAATTACGGATCCGGGGAAAAAGCCCGTGATAAACGGATATGCTACGAACGTGTTCGATACGGAAAGTTTCATAGGAACAATCACCAACTATGAAAAAATCAAGGGAAACCAAATGGCCTATTTCCAGATTAATCATATCAACGAGATAAAAAGCGACGGTACGTTCACCTGGTCTCAATCGGAGGTGCTGTCTTTTACTATTGATGAATAAGGAATAGGCGGAGAGATGAAAATGTATAACGTATATGGACTCTTCTACCTTCTGCTCCTGTTGACGGCAACATCTTGTCTGGGGGATGGCGGACAAACCATCTCGCTGGGAAGCTATCCCGGCGTGGTGGTGAAGCGGAACGACAGCGCTAAAATATACCTGAAAGGGCATGATGTTATTTATTCTCCCCAGACCAATACGAGTGTGGATGATGGCGATTGCGTGATCATTGACTTTACGCTGGATTATGGAAAACCGGAGAACTCAGACTCCGGAAGAGTGAAAGGATACCTTACGGTTGATATTTCCCGCATAACGCCTGTTTCCTATCAGGCGGCAGGCAGTTTGGTGACGGATACTTCCGCCGTATTGCCGAACGAGCATACGCTTTCGGCCATCCAGCAGCGGAACGCACTGATCCTGGATCGTTTCTTTTTGTATACCGAACACCGTTCCGATAATACTTCGCCTCTCCATTTCGATCTGTCTTACGACCCGGAGCAGACGGTGACCGATAAAACGTATGATTTATTCCTCCGTGTGACGAAAGATATGGAAGCCTCTCCAGCCGCCCAGCAGCAGGTTCAATGCAATGCTTTCGACCTATCGGAATTGAGTAAAAGGGAAACCGATTCTTTGATTTTCAGGATTCATTACGTGCAAGGGTTTAACAAAGATTCCACTCAAATAAACTGGAGCTTCACTCCCGCTTACCGGTTTGCGCTGTAGTCACACGATTGTCAGGCGTGCAAATTTCAAAAGCAACTGTTTTTGTCCGAGGTTTTCGAACTCAACCGTTGCTTTTGTATTGTTGCCTTCTCCTTCAATGGCCAGGATAATACCTTTTCCGAACCGATCATGTTTTACCGTGGCTCCTGTTTGCAATTGTTCAAACTCCGGGAGCAAGACGGGGGGTTGTGCCGGAGAGGGCGGCGTATCGTATTTCCTTTCAATACCTCCTGCCGGCCCAGGGATCAATCCGGGCGAATCCATATACTGCGAATCAATGTCCCGCAAGAAACGGCTGGGCGAACACAGGACACTTTTCCCATTCATGAAGCGACTTTGGGCATAGGTCAGCATACAATTCTCTTCTGCGCGGGTAAGAGCGACGTAAAACAATCGCCTTTCTTCTTCCAGTGCATGTGCACTGCCTTTGGAGAGTAACGAAGGGAAGAGGTCTTCTTCCAATCCTACGATAAATACGTTTTTAAATTCAAGGCCTTTTGCCGCATGGATGGTCATCAGAGTGACTTTATCGGCATTGGCGTCCTTATCATTGTCCTGGTCTGTCAGCAGCGACACAGTGGAGAGGTAGTTGGCCAGCGACGCCTGTTCATCGCCTTCCTCTCTGTGGAGATGAACGTATTCGTAAATAGCATTTAATAATTCTTTCAGGTTTTCCACCCGGCTGTCGGCGTCCGGCGTATCTTCCTGCATGACATCCGCAAGGATACCGGCTTGTTTCATCACCTGGGCCGCCATTTCGTCGGGCATGAGTTCTTCATTCTTTTTGATAAAACCTTCTATCATTTTTCTGAAGTCTGTGATTTTCCGGAGTATGCCGCTGCTGATTTTCACCTCATCATGAGCCTCCGGTTTTTTCAGGACGCTCCACAGGCTTACGTTATGCTGCGTGGCGGCGGCAATCAGTTTGGCTGTTGTTACATGGCCGATTCCCCTTTGGGGATAGTTGATAATCCGCTTCAAGGCTTCCTCATCATTCGGGTTTACAATCAGGCGAAGGTAGGCAATCACATCCTTTACTTCTTTCCGGTTATAGAAAGAGAAGCCTCCGTATATCTTGTAGGGGATATTACGTTTGAGAAAAACTTCCTCGAATCTGCGCGATTGTGCATTGACGCGATACAAAACCGCAAAATCCGCATACGTATAGCCTTCTTTCCCCATCTTCATTTCGGCGACTCGCGAAGCTACGACATAGGCCTCTTCATAATCGGAATAGGCGGAAGTCAGACGGATTTTGCCGCCTTTGTTTTTTTCCGAATAAACCGTTTTAGGGATTTGCTTGGTGTTTTTACGGATCAAGCTGTTGGCGGCCTTTACGAGGGTTTGCGTAGAGCGGTAGTTCTGTTCCAGTTTGAATACCCGACAGCCGGGATACTGGTTTTTGAATTGCAGGATATTATCAAGATTCGCGCCGCGGAAGGAGTAGATGCTTTGGGCGTCGTCGCCCACCACACAGACGTGGCGGTGAATTTCCGAGAGGCGTTGCACGATGAAGTGTTGTGCAAAGTTCGTGTCCTGGTATTCGTCTACCAGAATATATTGGAAAGAGCGCTGGTAGGACTCCAGCACGTCCGGGTGATCGCGGAACAGGATATGGGTTTGAAGCAGCAAATCGTCGAAATCCATCGCGCCGGCCAGGACGCAACGGTTCTGGTAGCGCTGGTAAATATCCCCTATCAGAGGCATCCGGGCATACAGATCCTGTTGCATCAGTTCCCGGTCCTGCGCGTAGGCATTGCAGGAGACCAGGGCGTTTTTGGCGCGGGATATTTGTTTCTGTACGACCACGGGGCGGTAGTGTCGATCCGGTAGCGACATTTCCCCTATGACGGATTTCAGCAAACTTTTCGAGTCGTCGCCGTCATAGATCGTAAACTGGGGGGGATAACCGATTCGTTCGGCTTCCCTGTGCAGAATGCGGGAGAAGATGGCATGAAACGTGCCCATCCACAGCCGGCGCACCAGGGAGGGTTCGACCAAAAGGGCGATACGTTCTTTCATTTCCCTGGCCGCTTTATTGGTAAAGGTAAGGGCCAGGATGCGGTATGGGGCAATGCCGCTTTGCAGGAGATGGGCGATTTTGCAGGTCAGCACCCTTGTTTTCCCGGAGCCTGCGCCGGCGATAATCAATTCCGGCCCGCCGGTATAGAGCACGGCTTCCCGTTGGCTTTCGTTCAGTTGACTTAGATAGTTTTCCATGGTGTGCAGGGGTTGATTTGCTGTACCAGCAACACATCCGAATACCCGCCTTCGACCCTTATCCATTCCTTCAGCAGGCTTGTTGGGTGGAAGCCGCAGCGCAGGAAAAGTCTTTTGCTGGCTTCGTTATCGGCGGGAATATAGGCATAGATTTGATGCAGTTTGAGGAAGGCGAAGACGTATTCCGTGAGTAGCGTCAAGGTTTGGGTCGCAATTCCTTTTTGCCTCCGGGATGCGTCGATGAGTATGCCTGTCGCCACTTTTCGGTTGTGCAGGTCAAAGTCGTAGAGGTCTGCCACGCCTACGGGCGCAGGGGATATCCGTTCTTCGATCATCAGCCGCATTTGTTTTGCTTCGTAGATATTCAGGTGGGCCTGGGCGATGTATTCTCTGATTGCATAGCGGGAATAGGGGGACACCGTATTGCTTCGCCTCCAGAGCGAGGCATCGTTTTCCCAGGCATACAGTTGGTCGAGGTCTTCCGGTTCCGGGGCGCGGAGGCGGATACGGTCATTGACGGGGAAGTTCATCATCGAGAGGGAGAGACCAGCCGGTCGCTCACGGAATTGTACAGGTGATACATTAGTTTCTTATTCGGCAGCGTGTCCATAAACAGCAGCATTTGTTCATACCTCAAGTCGGGGAAGCAAAACGCAATATCGGTGAATCGTTTCATCTGATTGCGTCGATTAATGGCATCCATTACGCGTTCTTCGTCCGTATCCCAGAGGTAGACAAACTCCAGCAGGCCGGGCATCTGCTGCATGCAGGCTGTCTTGATCGTTTCAAAGTGCGGCTTGCGGCAAAGCACCAGCAGGCGTCGCTTTCGGTTTTTCTTCCATTCCTTGTCTTCCTTGTTGATTCCTTGGGAGAAACGCTCCAGGGCGCCGACCAGGATTCGCACCAGCATGGCTCCCCGGATCAACAGGGCCACCAGCCACCGGGCCTTCCGATAGTATTTCCGATAAAAGATAAGCATGGCTCCGTAGAAATTTTTGGCAAACGACGCCTCGTTGTGCTGTGTGCTTTCTCCCTTGTAGTGCAGGATGCGTTCGGGCACATAGTAGTTGGTATACCCGTTCAGAGCGAGGCGGTAGGAGAGGTCGATATCTTCCCCGTACATAAAAAAGGATTCGTCCAGCAATCCGGCTTTGTCCAGGGCTTCGTGACGAATCATCATAAAGGCGCCGGACAAAACATCCACTGGGTGTTCCTTCTCGGCGCTGAGGTACGGCAGGTTATAGCCGGCCAGGAGTTTGGATTGGGGGAAGAGTTTCCCCAGCCCGGTAATCCGGCAGAAGGCCACCCAGGGGGAGGGGAACTTCCGTTTGCTTTCGGGCAGGAAGGCGCCGTGTCCGTCGATCATCTTCACGCCCACGGCGCCGGCTTTGGGGTGTTCGTCCATAAAGAAGCAGAGCGTGCGGATACTTTCTTCCCCGATCACGGTATCGGGGTTCAGCAGCAGGACGTATTCGCCTCGGCAGCGGCGTATGGCCTGGTTATTGGCAGCGGCGAAGCCTTTGTTTTCCGTATTTTTTATGAACACGGTTTTGGGGAATTTGGGGCTAAGGTAAGCCACGGAGCCATCCGTGGAGTGGTTATCCACGACGAACACCTCGGCGTCTATGCCGGCCATGGCCACGCGCACGGACTGCAGACACTGTTCCAGAAAATACTTCACATTGTAGTTTACAATGATCACCGATACTTTTACCTGTTGGTATTTCATAGCTTGTTGCAATTAAACGGTTAGCACGAAACCTGTGCGATTCAGTATGGATCGTCCCAGGGTGATTTCGTCGGCGTATTCCAGCTCGTCTCCCACGGCCACGCCGCGCGCAATGACCGACACATCCACGCCGAAGGGTTCTATTTTGCGATAGATAAAAAACCCGGTCGTATCTCCTTCCATCGTCGGACTCAGGGCGAGGATGACTTCCTTTACTTCCTGTTTTGCCACGCGTTCCACCAGGCTGTTTATTTCCAGGTCTTGCGGTCCGACGCCTTCCATGGGGGAGATGATTCCCCCCAGCACATGATAAAGTCCTTGGTATTGTCCGGTATTTTCCACTGCGACCACTTCCTTGATATTTTCCACCACGCAGAGTGTGGAACGATCCCGCCGCGGGTCGCTGCAAATGGCGCAAACCTCCTCTTCGCACAGGTTGTGGCAGAGGCTGCAAAACTTCACCTTGTGGCGCAGCGCGGTCAGCGCGGATGTAAAGTTTTCGGTGTACCCGACTTCCCTTCGGAGCAGGTAGAGGGCGAGTCGCAGGGCTGTTTTCCGTCCGATTCCCGGCAGGGAGGCGAGTGCGTTGACTGCATTTTCGAGCAATGTAGAGGAATATTTTCGATGCATGAACTGTTGTTTTTACTTTCGATTGATTTACCATTTATTCCTTGCAAAGCTAACCATTATTCTCTATTTGCAAAGGGAACATGGCAAAAACTTCCCTTCCCGTGTAGCTTCTCCCGCAGAGGCTGCGACCCCTTGCCCTCACTGGGCAAGGCCGCCGGAGTTTTCCGAGCCTCTTTCCCCCCACTGGGCAAGGCCGCCGCAGTTTTCCGGGAGGCTTGCCCAGTTTGGGCAAAGGGGTTCTCCGAACGCCGGCAGCCTTGCCCAGTGAGGGCAAGAGGCCCGGAAAACTCCGGCAGCCTTGCCCAGCGGGGGACAAGAGGTTCTCCGACCGCCGGCAGCCTTGCCCAGTTTGGGCAAGGGGCTCGGAAAACTCCGGCGACCTTGCCCAGTGGGGGGCAAGAGGCTCTCCGAACCCCGGCTGCCTTGCCCAGTTTGGGGCAAGAAACCCTCCGAAGCCCCTACCCCTTGCCCCAAGCCGGGCAAGAGACCCTCCCAAGCCCCTACCCCTTGCCCCAAGCCGGGCAAGAGACCCTCCGAAGCCCCTACCCCTTGCCCCAACCGGGGAGGCAAGGAGCGGGAATTCCGGGCTTTGGGGGGAGGGAATGGTTCGGTATTTTTTTTTTCACGGGGGAGGTGTTTTTTTTTGTACCGCACAACGAGGAATACTCTGAATAATATTTTTACTTTTGTAGGCAATCTCAAATAACATTAATTTACAATCTTATGCAAAACAGACGTGACTTTTTAAAAAATGCATCCCTCCTCCTGGCCGGAGGCATGGTAGCCCCTCATTTAGTAACCTCCTGCGGAGGAAAAACAACCGCTGCGGCGTCCACGAAAACCATTGGACTGCAGCTTTATTCGCTCCGGGAAATGGTAGCGGACGAGGGCATACAGAAAGTATTGGAAACCGTGGCCGAAATAGGGTATAAAAACCTGGAAACAGCCAGCTACAACGACGGGAAAGTCTATGGCCTTCCCCCCTCGGAGTTCAAAAAAATCGTAACGGACCTCGGCATGAAATGCACAAGCGCCCACCTGGGAACCAGCTACACAAAAGAAACCGAAGCAACCGCCATGGCCTGGTGGGACAAAGCAATCGAAACCCATGCAGAACTCGGCGTGAAATACCTCGTTCAACCCTCCATGCCGGTGGCAATCAGTACCAACACCACCCTGGACGACCTGAAGCTGTCCTGCGATTACTTCACCGCCGTGGGCTACAAAACGGCAGCGGCAAGCATCGCTTTCGGTTTCCACAACCATGATTCCGAATTTAAGACCATCGACGATTCCGTGATCTTCGATTATTTGCTGGAGAACGTCAGCCGGAATCATGTCTTCTTCGAACTCGACGTCTACTGGTGCATCCGGGGCGGCGGCGACCCCGTGGCCTACCTCCGAGAACGCCCCTCGCAGTTCAAAACCATCCATATCAAGGACGAAAAAGAAATCGGCGCAAGCGGGATGATCGACTTCCAGCCCATTTTTGAGCAAATGAAAGCCAACAACGTGAAAGACTGGTACGTGGAAGTGGAAGAATATACAAACAATGATCCGGTTGCCAGCGTTCGGGAAAGTTTCGACTACCTGAACCGGGCGGAATACGTATATTGAAGATACCTTACTAAAAACATGAACATTTTTTTTTTTGAGTGAATTAAGCCGTCGTGTATGGGAATATGCGGCGGCTTTGTTTATTCCGGAAGACGCCGAATGCCGATATACCTTACCTCCGGCGTCAAAGCAATGCCGAAACGCCCGAATACCTCGCCCCGAATACAATCGGCCAGTCGGGCAATCTCCTCGCCCCCGGCCCCGCCAAGGTTTACCAGCACCAGGGCCTGCTTCTCATAAACCCCTACCCTGCCAAAGGATTTCCCCTTGAATCCGCATTGTTCGATCAGCCATCCGGCCGGTATTTTCACGGCCTCTTCCCCCGCCCGGAAAAAGGGCATGGCGGGATACTGCCTGCGCAGGGCGTCAAAATGGGGTGCGGATAGGATCGGATTCATGAAAAAGCTGCCCGCGTTGCCGCATTGCGCCGGGTCGGGAAGTTTCTCCTTTCGCAAAGACAGAATCCCCTCCCGTACCTCCGACAGCCCGACAGACGGGTAGCGGCGGGTGATAAACTCCTCCAGACCGGCGTAGTCAAGGCGCAGGCAAGGCGTCTTACGCAAGCGCAGGCTCAGGTGAGTGACGATGTAAGGATTTCCGCTTTCTTCCTCCTCCTTGAAGCGGCTGCGGCGGTAGGCATACCGGCAAGCTTCCCTTGTGAACGTACGGGGCTGCAAATTCCGCCGGCTACGGGCCTCAACCGTTTCAACGGCATCCTTTAACTCCACCCCATAGGCCCCAATATTTTGTACGGCCGCGGCGCCGGCTTCCCCCGGTATGCCGGAAAGGTTCTCAATGCCATACCATCCCATAGACACGGCAAAGGCCACAACCGCATCCCACGGCTCGCCCGCCCCAATACGCAAAAGCACCGTGCGGGCGGTTTCTTCCACAAGCTCGACGCCCCGAATGGCGGAATGGAGGATAATCCCGTTGTAATGGTCAAGGAATAACAGGTTGCTGCCGCTACCTATATGCAGGGAATCCGACCCTCGAAAAGAAGCGTCGCCAAGCATGTGAAGCAACTCCTCCTCGTTCGCGTATTCCATAAACCGGCGGGCTTTTACCGGCAAGCGAAATGTGTTGTGATTTTCCAGCGAATAATGCTCTTCGATCCGCATCAGGTCAGGTAATTGCCCCGGATTCTTTCCCGAATAAGCGCATACCGCTGAAAAGGCGTACGGGGAACGGCCCCCTGGGCAACCCCCTTATCCGTGAGGGGTTCCGCCGAGGGGATTGATTTGCCCTCCCGGATCATTTGAACCGCCCGCAATACGGTTTCGTCTCTTCGGTAGAAGATGAAATAGAAGCCGTTTTCGTCAAAGAAATTACGGGCAATGTAGGCATAGAGGTGCGTCTTGATTAATTCGGCCGACAAGTCTATCAGGACAGGGCGTTTCCTGATACCCTGGGCCTCGGCAAAGTCGGTGAACTCGCTCAGAAGGGGTTGCCGGTCCAGGTAGTCGCTCAGGGCGTGGACGGTTGGAAAAGATGATAACCGGTCGTAATGCCTGTCCGAATAGGCCAGGGCATACAGGTACAGGACGTTGGAATTTCGGGTCACGTTGTTGAAGTAGGAAGTAATCCCCGTGGTGTCGCTGGGGATAAACAAATCCGGCATGATCCCCCCGCCACCGAAGACTTTGCGCCCCAGGGACGTCCGGTATTCGGGCAGGTTGTCGGTCCGGATGCTGTCCTCCGAGTAAAATTCGCCGTGGAGGTAGCGGTTGTAAATGTCCATATCGTATTCTTCGGAGTGCCCCATCTCGTATTCTTTCTGTATGGATCGTCCCGAAGGAGTATAGTAGCGCGCAATGGTGAGGCGTAACTGCGATCCGTCGGTCAGCCCTATCTGTGTTTGCACCAGTCCTTTCCCATAGGTTCTCCGACCGATAATCAACCCCCGGTCGTTATCCTGAATCGCGCCGGCAAAGATTTCACTGGCCGAGGCCGAACCCTCGTCGGTAAGCACAATCACCGGATCGTTGATGCAACTGCCCGTGCCGTTGGCATAAATGTCGCTACGCGGGAATGATTTTCCTTCGGTATAAACAATCAGGCGTCCCTGCGGCATAAATTCGTTGATCATGTGGACGGCTGTTTCCATAATCCCCCCCGTATTTCCCCTCAAATCAATAAGGAAGGCATTGCAGCCCTCCTGCTTCAAGCGGGCAATGGCGGTGATGAATTCGTTGTAGGAAGTCCGGGTAAACTTGCTGATCTTTATAAACCCAATGTGGTTCTCCATCGCATAAGAGGCGTCAACGGAGACAACCGGCACGTCACCCCTTGTCACGTCAAAATGAAGAAGTTCGGCAAGATTCCTGCGTTTCACCCCCAGCCGCACGGTCGTGTTCCTTTCCCCGCGCAGTGTCTTCATTACGTCGTTCTGATTTATCTTTTTCCCGGCAAAGAGCGAATCGTTGATCGTAATGATCCGGTCAAAGGGCTGAAGTCCGGCCTTTTCGGAAGGCCCCCCGGGAATCACCGTAATAACCAGAATGGTGTCTGTTTGCATATTAAAGGAAACCCCGATGCCGCTGAACGATCCCTCCAATTCCTCGTTGACGCTTTGTGCATCTTTTGCCGAGATATATAAAGAGTGGGGATCCAATTCGCTGAATATTTTCGGTATGACCCCTTCGGCCAAATCATGCACATCAACGCTATCCACGTATTGATTGTCGATAATATCGAGTATCGCGTTTATTTTATTGCCGCCGAAATAAGCATTTTTGCCCAGGTTCCCGGAAAAAAGGAAGTAGTTTCCCATAAAAATACCTAAAGCTATGCTGCTTGCTATAATTACAGGAAGCCAAAGGGATAATTTCTTGTTCATACGAAATATTGTTATTATGCTGTTATATCTATGTAGTCTAAAATAATTCCGGCTCGCTGTAAGAGTTTGCAGCCGTCTTCCACCCGGAAAACTTCCGAGTAAACAACTCGTTTAATACCTGCCTGTATGATTAATTTGGCACATTCCACACAAGGGGCCGAGGTTATATAAATCGTGGCATCCTTACTGCTGTTGGACGAAGCCGCCACTTTGGTAATGGCATTGGCCTCGGCATGGAGCACGTATGGTTTGGTTTGATTGTTTTCGTCTTCACACACATTCTCAAATCCTGAGGGAGTTCCGTTGAATCCGTCGGAAATAATTCTGTTATCTTTCACGATCAAAGCACCAACCTGTCGACGTTTGCAATATGAATTTTCGGCCCAGATAGCGGCCATTCTGAGGTATCGTTTATCCAATTCCGTTTGTTTATTTGTTTTTTCACCCATGTCGGCAAATATAATTATTTTTTTATCCCATTTCTATTCAACAAGGCATCAATTGTCGGTTCCTGTCCGCGAAAACGTTTGTATAGGATTTGAGGATCCTCGCTCCCTCCTTTCGAGAGGATGTGCTCCCGGAAAGATTGCGCTGTTTCCCTATGAAATATACCCTTGGCCTTGAATACGGAAAAGGCGTCGGCCTCCAATACTTCCGCCCATTTATAGCCATAATAACCGGCGGCATATTCGCCGGAAAAGATATGTCCGAAATTACAACTCATCAAAGCGCCGGGGACTTCGGGTAGTATACGGGCGCTCTTCCATGCGGTTTGTTCAAAATCCGCCACATGGCCTCCGAAAGGTTCCGCCAGGGTATGCCAGGCCATATCCAGCAATCCAAAACTTATCTGCCGGCAACAGGAATAGCCGGCATTGAAATTGGAAGCGTCCACGAGATGTTGTATGATCCGGTGGGGTATTTTCTCGCCGGTTTCATAATGTACGGCTATCAGATCGAGAAATTCCTTTTCCCTCAACCAGTTTTCCATTATCTGGGATGGGAGTTCCACGAAGTCCCGGTATACATTTGTTCCGGACAGAACGGCGTAAACACTGTCGGAAAAGATACCGTGCAAGGCATGGCCGAATTCATGCAACAAGGTGTTTACTTCGCTATAGGTGAGAAGGGAGGGTTTACTAGGAGTGGGACGCGTGAAATTCATGACGATAATAATCTGCGGTCGGCCGTCGTCTCCTTCAAAACCTTTGAACTGGGGTTTGACGCTATTCATCCATGCGCCCGACTGTTTCCCGTCGCGGGGATGGAAATCCGTATAGAGAATTGCCAGAAAGTCGCCGCTCTCATCGTATACCTCATAAGTTTCTACTTCGGGGTGATATACCGGTATCTCTTTATTTTGTCTGAAAGTAATGCCGTATAATCGAGTGGCTAATCCGAAAACACTCTTTTTCACATTTTCCAATTCAAAGTAGGGGCGCGTCATTTCGTCGTTCACGCCAAATTGTTTGTTTTTCAGTTTTTCCGAATAATAGCTCCAGTCCCAGGGCATCAGTTGGAAGTTTTTGTCTCCCGATAATTCTCCAGCAAAGTTTTCCAAAGTATGGTATTCTTCTACAGCCACCGGCTTGTAGACTTCCAGCAGTTGATTCAGCAGTTGATAGACCGATTCCGTGTTTTTTGCCATTGTATGACGCAAAACATATTCGGCGTAATTACCGTATCCAATCAGTTGAGCTATTTCCCGCCGGATATTAACGATTTGCTTGACGATAGCTTTATTATCAAACTCGTCCTCTTTATTCCCTATACTCATGTATTCGTAATACATTTTTTCGCGCAGTTCACGCTTATCGGAATATTGCATAAAGGCCGTGTACGAGGGTGAAGAGAGATTGAAGAGCCATCCTTTCTTCTTTTTCCTTTGCGCCAGAACGGAGGCAGCTTCGCAAATGGTTTCGGGCAATCCGGAGAGTTCTTGTTCGTCGGTGAAAAGCAACTCAAATCTGTTTTTATCTTTCAATATGTTGTGTTCATACTGTAAGGAAAGCAGGTTCAGATCGGTTGTTAACCGGCGATACTTTTCTTTATCGTTTGCATTGAGGGCCGCTCCTTGCACCCGGAAGGAATCGTATGTTTCATCTAATAGCCGGGCATCTTCTACCGAGAGGTTCAGTTTGTCTTTTTCATTGTATACGGCTTCTACGCGGGCAAAGAGGGATTCATTCAAATAAATAATATTCGAGCTTTCCGACAATTTAGGGGAAATCCGAAGGGATAGTTCCATCATCTCGTCGTTGGCCTCGGCGTTTAATACATTGAAAAATACATCATTCACCTTATGCAACTGTATGCCGCTATATTGTTCGAGCGCTACGACTGTGTTTTGGAACGTAGGTGGTTCTTCGTTATTTATGATGGTCTCTATTTCATCATACAACTGTTTGACGGCTTCGTCAAAAGCCGGTTCGTAATGTGCTATCTTCACTTTGTCGAAGGGTGGAGTGCGGAAAGGTGTTTGGTATTCCGTCAGCAACGGATTGTGTTCTATGGAAGTCATGATACGATAAATGAAAAGATTATTTGCGTTTGGAAAAGTGATTCATTTTAAAAGGACGTCCTTTTCTTTTCCTCAGATTCGTGTATTTGTCCGGTTCATACAAGGGCGCTTCTCCGAACTTTGGGTCGACGGGTATTTTATAAATTATTTTATTCAGAAAATTCTCTATTCGCTTGAACTGGGCTTGTTCTTCTATTGCAACAAAGGTGATGGACAAGCCTTCTCCATGGGTCCCTCTTGCCGTACGTCCGATGCGGTGAATGTAGTCCTCCGGGTCATGAGGGATATCGAAATTAACGATCAGTTTAATGTCGTTAATATCAATACCTCGTGCAACAACATCCGTTGCCACCAAGACGTCTATATGTCCGTTTTTAAAATCCCTCATCACTTCTTCCCGTTGCGATTGTTCCAGATCGGAGTGCATGGCGGCTACGTTAAACTTCATGCGTTTCAGGGTAGCGGCCAGTTCTTTCACTTTCATCTTGGAAGACGAGAATACAATTGTTCGCTGGGGATGATTTCGCGAAAACAAGTCTTCCAGAATCCCAAGCTTCTGCATGTCATGACAGATATAAGCCGTTTGCATAATGGATTCGGGAGGGCGGGATATGGCAATTCTTACTTCTTCCGGATTCTTCAAAATCGTTTTGGCCAATGTTCTGATTTTAGGAGGCATGGTGGCCGAGAACATAACTATCTGGCAGGAGGATGGGAGTTGTTTATGTAGCTGCATGATGTCGTCGTAAAATCCCATATCCAACATCCGATCGGCTTCGTCCAAGACAAAATAATTGACTTGTGACAAATCAACGGTTCCCAATTTTATGTGAGACAGCAAACGTCCCGGGGTGGCAATCACTATATCTGCGCCTTTTTCCAGGCCTCTCTTTTGTTGTTCCCAGGCAATGCCGTCGGTGCCGCCATAAACGGCTACGGCCGAGACCGGGATAAAATAAGAAAATCCTTCTATTTGTTGGTCTATTTGCTGAGCTAATTCGCGGGTGGGAGCCATGATAACGGCATTCACGGCATGTTCCG
>JAITKB010000083.1 GCA_031278605.1 Tannerellaceae bacterium | reverse complement strand
ATGTAACCGCTTAGCAGTCAGCGATAAATTTATCTCACTCGAAAGAAAATTTCTCCGTACGGAAAAATTTATCTCTCCGTACGGAAAAATAAATTTCTCCGTACGGAAAAGTTTATTTCCCGGTACGGAGAAGTTTATTTTCCGGTAAGGAAAACTTATTTTTATAAATGAACATTTATTTTTCGAGGAAGCGTTAGGAATTTTTCACTACCGGGAGGCGAAACTCGGTCGCCGATAGGCGAAGGTGGCGGCCGGGGAGGCGGCCGGGAAGGGGGGGGGACAAAAAAAAAGACGCTTCGTTTTCCACGAAGCGTCTCTCCTTTTTATGGTACAATGGCCGGTTATAATTGCGGGCCGGCGGCAATTAATGCTTTTGCGTCTTCGTTGTCGCAATACTGTTCAAAGTTTTTGACATACTTGGCGCCCAAAGACCTGGCTTTGCTTTCCCAATCACTTACCTGGGCGTAGGTGGTGCGCGGGTCGAGGATGTCGGAAACGCCGGGCAGGGACTTGGGTATCGTCAGGTTCAGGACGGGAATATGTACCCGTTCGGCCTTTTCGATGGAGCCGTCGATGATGGCGTCGATGATGGCGCGGGTGTCCTTCAAGGAGATACGCTTGCCTGTCCCGTTCCAGCCGGTATTGACCAGGTAGGCTTTTGCCCCGTGTTCCTTCATCTTGCCCCCCAGGGTTTTGGCATACATCGTAGGATGCAGGGTGAGGAAGGCTTCGCCGAATGCAGGCGAGAAGGAAGGAAGCGGCTCGGTAATGCCCCGTTCCGTACCGGCCAACTTGGAGGTATAGCCGCAAAGGAAGTGGTACTGCGCCTGAGCGTCGTCGAGGATAGATACCGGAGGCAAAACGCCAAAAGCGTCGGCCGAAAGGTAAACTATCTTGCTGGCGTGCCCGGCCTTGGAAGGAAGCACAATCTTGTTGATGTTGTAGATCGGATAGGATACACGGGTGTTTTCCGTGATGGAACCGTCGGCATAATCGGGTGTCCCGTCGGCTTTTACCACCACGTTTTCCAGAAGGGCGTCACGCTTGATGGCACGCCAGATGTCCGGTTCGTTTTCTTCGCTTAGGTTGATCACTTTGGCATAACAGCCGCCTTCGTAGTTGAATACGCCGTTGTGATCCCATCCGTGTTCGTCGTCGCCGATGAGGAAGCGTTTGGGATCGGCCGAAAGGGTCGTTTTCCCTGTCCCGGAAAGTCCGAAGAAGATGGCTACATCGCCCTTGTCGCCTACGTTGGCCGAGCAGTGCATGGAGGCCATGCCTTTGAGCGGCAGGTAGTAGTTCATCATCGAGAACATGCCTTTCTTCATTTCGCCCCCGTACCAGGTGCCTCCTATGATTTGTTGTTTTTCCGTCAGGTTGAAGAGCACGAAGACTTCCGAATTCAGTTTTTGTTCTTTCCAATTCGGGTTGGTAACCTTCGACGAATTGAATACCGTGAAGTCCGGCTCGCCGTAATGTTCGAGTTCGTAGAGCGACGGGCGGATAAACATATTCGTTACAAAATGAGCTTGCCAGGCTACTTCGACGATGAAGCGGACTTTCATGCGTGTATCCGTGTTGGTGCCGCAGAAGGTATCCACCACGTAAAGTTTATCGGCCGAGTTCAGTTGTTTCAGAGAGAGGGCTTTCAAATCGTTCCATACCTCGGTGGTAACCGGTTTGTTGATATTCCCGTCCCACCAGATCGTATTTTCCGTAACCGCATCTTTCACGATGTAGCGATCCTTGGGCGAACGTCCTGTGAAGATACCGGTCTTTACCGATATGGCTCCTGTTGTGGTAAGTTCCCCTTTTTCAAATCCCTGGTTTGCGGGATTCGTTTCAGCTTGGAAAAGCTGTTCGTAAGTAGGATTATGCACCACTTCAATGTGGTTGCCGATGCCATACTTGCTTAAATCTAATTTAGCCATTTTTATCTGCAATAATTAATAATGATTGATTTATACTGATTTACTAATCTTCAAAAACTGTGGGACAAAAATAGTACTTTTTTTATTCTATCCCCCCGATTAAGGAAATATTTCACTAAAGGCAAACTCCCCGCTAATTCTTCCTCATGGTGTAGTCGGTGATCCCCAGGGCCTCGTAGGATTGCAGCAGGGCTTCGTCGTTGTCGGAAATCACCAGGAGTTTGTCGTTTTCCTGCAGGATCGTATTCCCCTTGGGGATGAAGTAGTGGTTTTCGCGCATGACCATAACGGCCAAGGTGTGATCCGGCAGGGTAAATTCCATCAGTTTATTGCCGTGCTTCAATACTTCCGGAGTAATGTCTATCTCGCTCATGGCGCTTTTTATGCCTTCGGGCAGTTCAATGCCGAAAACATCTTTCCGCTCGGTCTTTTGGGTTAGTCCCAGCCGGTTGGCAAAAGAAACCACGGTGGTTCCCTGTATCAGCAAAGACAGGATGGTGATGAAAAACACCACGTTGAAAATCAATCGGGCGTGTTCCAGGTGGGCCGTTAGCGGATAAATGGCAAAAATGATGGGCACCGCTCCACGCAAACCTACCCACGATATATAGAGTTTGCCCTTGAAAGAGAAATTCTTGAACGGGATCAAACTGATGAACACACTGAGCGGACGGGCAAAAACAATGATGAAAACGCCAATCCCCAAGGCAATCCCCGCCACCGGCAATAGCTCGTGGGGGTTGACCAGTAAGCCCAGCATCAGGAACATCACAATCTGGAACAGCCACGTGAAACCGTCGAAAAACATGCTTGTCCGCTTTTTGTGTACAATCTGTGCATTCCCTATGATCAGCCCCGTTACGTAAACGGCCAGGTAGCCGTTTCCCTTGCAAAGCGTTGTGGCTGCAAAGACAAAGATGGCGCCGGCCAGCAGCAGGATAGGGTAGTAGGATTCGTTGTGGAAGTTGATTTTATTCATCAGCATTGCCAGCATTTTACCGAACACGTAACCGGCCAGGATGCCTACCGACAGACCCACCAACAAAGACAGGACGGCCTGGCCAATGCTCATGTCGCCCTCCTGTATGTAGGCAATGAGCATGATGGTAAGCAGATAAGCCATCGGGTCGTTGCTACCGCTTTCCAGCTCAAGCGCCGAATGCAGACGTTCCCTGAGATGCACCTTCCTACCGCGTAGGATGGCAAAAACAGAGGCCGAATCGGTAGAGGACATCACGGCCGCGAGCAGGAGCGCTTCGGCAAGGGTCAGGACCTCTCTCCCCGTCACCCAATAAAAGAGGTAATACGTGAAAACGCCTCCGATAACGGCCGTAAGCAATACGCCCAGGGTGGCCAGGATCAGCCCCTGGGCCATGACGGGACGCACCTCGGACAACTTCGTATCCATTCCGCCGGAAAACAGGATGATGGTGAGCGCCAGGATTCCGATAAATTGCGCGATGTCGGGATTGCTGAATTGAATCCCCATGCCGTCGCTGCCGAACAGCATCCCCACCCCCAGGAAAATGAGCAGAGAAGGTAGTCCGAAACGAAAACCCGCCTTGCCGGCAAACAGACTGAAAAAAAGAATAACGGCAGCAATCAGCAAGACAACTTCCGAGTGTTGAATCAACAGGTACAGATTGTCGGACATAGGGCCATCAGGTTGTTATAGGGTTGATTTCCGTCAAAGTTTGCAGTTGTTCCATGAAGACATAGTCCGTCACGTCTATCTTGCAGGGGACCAACGAAGCGTATCCGGCCTCGAGGGCCGATGTGTCGTTTTCGGGATGCAGAGGGAGCGCATTGTACAGCGAACCGGTAAGCCAGTACACAGCTTCTGCGTCGGCATTCTCCGAACGCATGTATTCGTTGATGAAACGTCCCTCCGCCTGGCGGCAGACCCTTGTGCCCTTCACCTGGCGGAGGTTCGGGACATTCAGGTTGAGGTACGTTCCCCGCGGGAGACCCTCCTTGAGGAGCTGAACCGCCAGGCGATGCCCCAGGCGGCAACACTCGTTGAACCCAGCGCCTTTGGTGTAATCCGTCAACGAAATCCCCAGGGATGGGATCCCCAGGATACATCCTTCCCTGGCTGCCCCCAGGGTGCCGGAATAATGCACGCAAACCGACATGTTCCCGCCGTGGTTGATGCCCGAGACCAACAAATCCGGCTTTCTGCCCAGCAACTCATTCACGGCAAGCTTCACGCAGTCGACCGGCGTGCCGCTGCAACTGTAAACGCTCAAGCCCTCCTCCTCCTGCAAAAGCGTACAAGAAAGGGGAATCAACGAAGTAATCGCAGCCGACATTCCCGAACGAGGCCCATCGGGGGCCACCACCACCAACTCTCCCAAGGCTCGCAAACAGGCTACCAATTCCTTTATCCCCCTGGCGCTTACGCCATCATCATTTGTAATCAAAATAAGCGGCTTATCTTTCATCATGTTTTTATGTGTTTGATTTGAAAGGGTAAAGATAGCAAGGATCTACGTCTTGCGCAACGCCCCGTGGCGGAATTCGGCCTTCCCCGTGGGGATTCGGAGATGAGGAGGAATAGAAGTACATTTGTCCTTATATACGGAAGCATATGAAGGAAAAACATCATCACCCCGGGTTTACCTGGGACGTATTGCGCGAAGAAGCCCTGGAGGTATCTCGTGGCGAACCGGCGCTCAGGAATCTGTTGGACGCCCAGGTTCTTAATCACCCGGATTTTAAACATGCGCTGGCCGCACTTCTTGCCGGCTCGTGCATCTTTGCCCAGGAAGACATCCCTTTGCACCGGAGCATCCTTGAGGTATTGGAGAAGGATCCAACGATGGTAGAATATGCCGTTTGCGACCTGGTGGCAGTTGTTGAAAAAGACCCGGCCAGCGATACGTTCCTGGAGGTTTTCCTTTTTTTCAAGGGCTATCACTCCCTGGAGTTGTACCGTATTTCTCACAACCTATGGCTGCAGGGCAGGCGTTACCTGGCTTATTATATCCAAAGCCGGGTCTCCCAACTCTACGGGGTGGATATTCATCCGGCCGCCCGGATCGGCAAAGGCACCTTTATTGATCATGCCACGGGACTCGTCGTGGGGGAAACGGCCCTGATCGAGGATAACGTATCCATCCTTCACGGCGTAACCCTGGGAGGCACAGGCAAGCAATCCGGCAAGCGTCACCCCACGATCGGCAAGAACTGCCTCCTGGGCGCCCATGCCACCGTCCTGGGGAATATTATGGTGGGCGAGGGTTCGGTGATCGGCGCCGGGAGCGTTGTCTTACATTCCGTACCGGCCCACAGCCTGGCTGCCGGCGTCCCGGCCGTCAACAAGGGGCATATCTCCATAGCGGAACCCTCCAACAGCATGGACCAGATATTCGACGATTACATTATTTGAAGGAAGCGGAAATTATTGAGCGGGATCGTCCACGCAGTTGTGGGGCGCCTACCTAAGTATAGGACCGAGGCCACCTAAGTATAGGAC
>JAITKB010000065.1 GCA_031278605.1 Tannerellaceae bacterium | reverse complement strand
TCCAAGTTCTGCAAAACATATCGGTGCGGCTGGTAGAAGATATCGGGTCTGCCGCTTTGTTTGCAACATACGTCTCGTTTTTCCCCGTGGCTTCAAGGGTAAAAGAGAAGGTAAATTCTTCCGCCGTGAAGGAAATAACGTCAATTATGCCAAAGCCCGACAGAATGATTTTATCGCCTTCGATTTTGTATGTTCCGAAATGTATCGGCGAAAGACCGGAGTCCGAAGATGCGCGTGTCGATGCTTTTCGTGTAGCTGTTTTTTGAAATAGAGAACACGAGGAGTTTCTACCGACGCTATTTTTTAACACTGCATAATTTTCTCCTTCGACCCGCTCAACCACAATATAGTTTCCGTCCCTGTTAAACTCGAAAGAGGCATATTTACTTGTAGAAGCGGCGATTTCCCATTTCGCGCTGATTGTATTTGGCGACAATGTTTGTCCGTCGTCGCCATTATCCTTATCACACGAAACGGCAGTTAAACCCATAGCGCCAAGCAATACGGCATACATGAAGAATTTTAAAATAGTGTTTCTCCTACTCATCTGGCTTTTCGGACTCGCCCCGTTTTTTTGAATGGTCTCTGCCTCCATTGCACGAATAACATGCGGTTGTTTTGATTTTTTCTGTACCATTTTTCTCCACTTGACCGTGATGTGGACAGGGCTGAAAAATTTGCCGCAAAGGTGAGATAAATAATCCGATTCCGAATAAAAACTTTCCATATCAGGAAGAACAGCGCCTTTGCGTTGATATTCTTTTAACACCTTCGATGCATGAGCGGCCGTATTCGCCCCAAAGTGCAGCAAATTACTCCGCTCGGCAGTGGCGGCGGCTCCGGCATGACGGGCTGCGTGGCCATCCGTTCGTGGTTAGCGATTCGTTTGGGGGCGCGTATTATTCTGCCCTTCCGAACGTTCGACAAGAGAAATAAAAAAGAAGTCTACCGCCGGACCTTCTCATTGCTTGCTGAATGGAACTATGAGGAAAAAGAAAAAAAGAATCCAAGCAAATAGAACCGTCTGAAAATGTGCAGACAGCACGCTCGCTTGGATTAGATTATCTTTTATGGCTGTCAAAGCAGCCGGCAGACAACGAAAAGAGTGAGTATACTATATGAACGCTACTTATTCATTTTGAAGTTCCGGGACACATAAGGTAAACATGTGTATAAAGCAGCATGCCAGTATTCCCATGTATGTCCACCATCGCGTACCCGAAATTCATGTCTTATTCCTTTTTCGCGCATGGCCTGATTGAATTCGATATTTCTATCAAGTATAAAATCATCATCCCCGCAATCTACAAACCAATTTACCGATCTCAACTTATTAACCTGCTCTTCGTTGGAATTTTTAATAAAACCGATAGCACAATTATCCTGTACCGATTTATTAAGAATGGCCATTTTATCATCGGGGTTTTGAGATTGCATTGCCCCCTGCTGAGGAATTGACATTAACGCACTCATAGCATAGACAGATGAGAATAACTCCGGATATTTTTGTCCATAAACCGTAGCCCCTCCACCGCCCATGGATAAGCCTGCTATGGCACGATTTTCCTTATTCCCAATAACCCTAAAAGTGGATTCAATATGCGGGATTAATTCCGTAAAGAAAAACGTCTCATATTTCCACCCCGGCATATCAAAATAACCGTTCCATGCACCTTCAGATATATTACCCCCGGCATTTGGTGTAACAATAATCATTTCATGTGCTTCTCCAGAGGCAACTAATTGATCCATGACATCCTTCACACGTCCTCGTTCAAACCATCCCAGATTGGTATCCATTACTCCATGAAGAAGATATAGGATCGGATATTTTCTATTCGGTTCCTGATCGTAAGAGAGAGGTATGAAAATATTATAATCACGGTCGGCATTCAGCACTTTGCTATTTATAGTTCTTGTCTCGACCCGGCTTTGTCTTCTCCAATTATTTTGTCCGTATAATCCGATGGACACACATAATATAGATAACAATATCATTGCTCTTTTCATATACAATTTCATTTATTTGATTTGGGCTGCATTATAATTAATTCTGACGCCATAATCGCTGACAACGAGGTTCAAGCCAAGAGTAGCGTTTGCTCTTTCCTCGCCTTTTACCTTGCCTGACAATACATTCTTACTCAATGTAATCATGTCTTTTACCCGTTGGGGAGTTTCAACATTCACACCGAAATAATGACCGGGATACAGTTTTGTCAAGCCATAATTTTCAATAATCGCATTCATTTTTTCGCACGTTGCAAGAAGAGTTGAGAAATCGAGTGTCAACAACAGATTGCCAGAGCCGAAAGCATCAGCACTAAATCCATAGCCTGCTTCTTTATCTATGAATGAGGTAGAGCCCGGAGTATGCCCAGGTGTGAATACCACTTCTATCTTACGTCCGCCTAAATCAATAATTTCCCTATCTTTCAGAAATTTAAGTTCTCCCTTATAATCAGGCATAATAGATGGAATGTTTACTGTATCCGCCGCATTCAAATACATTTCGGGAAAGTAATGAATCGCCGAACCTGTATGATCCGGATGAACGTGCGTAGCGATCAATGTAACTGGTTTTTTAGTCAATGAAGCAACGATTTTATCCAAATCGGCAATTTTTGTGCCAGCATCTAATAGAATAGCTCTATCATTCCCTTCAATAAGGTATAGACTCTCACTCGCCATCAAATTGCCTGATCCCAGCCAGGTATGTTCGTCTATTTGACGAAAAACTACGTCGTCACTTCTGTAAACTTCTTTTTCTTTAAATTGTGGACCCATTTGGGCTAATATTGCTATTGGCGAAAAGGCTAATAACAACAAAAAAATACTTAACTTCTTCATCTTTATCAATTTTAATATTTTATACTTAATTGCTCGAAGCCATTACATACTGCTTTTAAAAGCAGATGAGAGGGGTAAAATAACGAAATGCCTATATTAGCTGTCACGCTACTTAATCAATTACCTGAATCGCCTTCAACCATTTCTCAACATCCAAACGTGCCGAATCCACATGAATTCCCTTCAGACTAAACCCTTCTTTGTGATTAGCCTTAGACGATAACTTTTGCACTTCAATAAAACCTTGGTCAACTCCGCCATTACCATGCGTACAGAAAGGGATAATGGTTTTGCCTTCCAGGCTATAGCTTTCCAAGAAAGTAGCCATCACCATCGGTAAAGTTCCCCACCAAATCGGAAAGCCAATAAAAATGGCATCGTATTGGTCGATATTATCCACCTCCTCTTTTATCGCCGGTCTGACTTGATTGTTCTTCTCTGCTTGGGCTATTTCGGTTAATTCGGGATAATCTTCCGGATATGCTTCAACCGTTTCTATTTTAAACATATCGGCTCCAGTCAGTGCCTGAATATGATTTGCCAATGCTTCCGTATTTCCGGTACGAGAATAATAAACGATAAGTGTTTTACTCTTTGTTTCTTTTGTTTGTGTGTTCATACAACGGATAAAAAGAAACAACACCGCTACAATCGATATGATTGCTAATAAGAATATTTTCTTCATGCTTGATATTTTTATAAATTAATTAACTTCGAATATATATCTTCCAGAACTCACTTCATAATATTGAGTATCCGATTCTCGGTTTTGTGAAATAATCCCGGCTTGTCCTGTTTCTACTTTCACATTTTTTGCATTCAACAACTTGATAGTCGCAGTAGTATTGGCTGGTATCGTCATCTGATAAACAATTGTATTACCTCTTTTTTCCCAACTGCTTTCTACCTTCCCATACATTGTTTCAAAACCACCTCTTGCAAAATCTAACCGTACCCCTACTTCAGGCTGTAGAAAGAAATGCTTATAACCTGGTTGCACTTCATTACGCTGGATACCCAAACAATGAGCCATCATCCATTCTTCAATAGCACCATAAGCATAATGGTTGAATGAATTCATACCGACAGGACCGAATCCGTTCTTTACAGTGTACGAGTTCCAACGCTCCCAGAAAGTTGTAGCGCCTTGCTTTACAGGAAACAGCCATGAAGGGTATTCGGTTTGTGTAAACAATTTGTATGCTTCATCCGGATAACCATTATCTGAAAGCACTAAACAGATATAGGGTGTACCGACAAAGCCGGTAGTTAATGTATAATTACTACGCTTAATAGCTTCCCTTAAGTGTTGAACTGCTTTGGGTTTATTTTCATCATTGAATAGGCCGAATTGCAAAGGCAAGACATAAGAAGTCTGCGTATCAACAATCACATTGCCTTGAGCATCTTTCTTTTCTTCCGATTGTACGGATGGCGCTACGAACGGTGACATAGGACTGTTCCTTGGAACACTTGAAGCCGGGACAACGGTTCTACCTTCTGCATTAACAAACGTATCATTGAAAACTTTTTTAATGTTTGCAAAGAACCTGGCAAAGCGAGCTGCGTCATCCTTTTTATCTAAAGCCAATGCTATCTGTTCCATCAACTGGGCTGCATAAGCACTATACGCGGTATTTGTCAACATGGTATTTGTAAATATAGGTGCTAGCCAATCACCTGTACCGCCGAAGGGCTGGATATAATTCGTTGCATTACGTTCCATAAAGTCCATGAATTTCAACATGGAGGAATAATGTTCTTCCAGAATTCCCCGGTCGCCATATTGCTGGTACATTTGCCAAGGCACGATAACACCCGCTTCCATCCAGCCGCCAGTGGCCACGCTACCCGTGCGAGATGCACCAGCAGGTGGAATACCTAAGTCGGGATAATAACCACCGTATGAACCGGTAGCCGCTTGATTGTCGCGAATGCTATAAAGCCATCGTGTATAAAAAGGAGAAAGGTTCATATTATAAGTCGCAGCACGGGTAAATACTTGGGCATCGCCCGTCCAACCCATGCGTTCATCGCGTTGCGGGCAATCGGTGGGTACGGCAAGGAAGTTACCGCGCTGTCCCCATACCGCATTCTCGAATAAGCGGTTTATATCGGCATTGGATGTTTCAAAAAAGCTGGTTTGTTCTCCGATAGATTCCAATGCGATCGCTTGTACATTTTCTAACGGTAATGGCTCATCCAAGCCTTCTACGGAGAGGTAGCGGAAACCATGATACGTAAAACGGGGTTCAAATGTTTCGCCGGCGGCATTGCCTTTAAAGGTATAATGATCCGTAGAAAGCGCACTACGGTAATTTTCTCTGTACAGTTGACCTGTCTTTTCTTTGTATATTTCTACGGTATAAGGTGCGACCGGGTCTGTAGGAATAATTTCCGGATAAAGCATTTCGGCAAAATGAATGGTGATAGTCTGACCGGCCTTTCCCTTCATATTTACCAAACGGGGTACACCTGCTAGATTCTGCCCCATGTCATAGACAAAATTCTTATCGCCGACTTTCTTTACGGAGATTGCTTTCAGTGTCACATTGTTCTGAATAGTCAAGCCGATATAGCCTTGCAAAATAACAGTTTCGGCAGGCGCCTCAAATATTTCCGCTTGCTCCCAGGCGGTATCATTGTAATCGCCGTTTGTCCAACCCGGCAGTTCTTTACGCGCATCATAATCTTCGCCGTTAAAAAGGCTGTTGGCCAAAATAGGACCCTGATTATAACATTTCCAACTGTTATCAGTCACAATAAACTCTTTCTTCCCATCTATATATTCGATAACAATCATAGCCATCATCGATGGACGAACGCCATATTGATCTTGCCAATTCGCGTTAAAGCCCATATGGTCGCCAAACCAACCGATACCCAGCATAGCACCTACGCCATTATCGCCTTGTTTCAACATAGACGTGATATCGAACGTATTGTACATGATACGTTTTCTGAAGTCAGTCCAACCGGGGTTCAAATAGTCAGTCCCAACTTTTTCGCCATTGATGTCAAATTCATATACTCCACGAGCCGTTGCATACAGCCGCGCCTGACGAATCGGTTTTTCTATCCTCAGTTGTTTTCTGAACATTGGCGCAGAGACATCATCGCCCGGTTGCCATAGCTGAGGCTTTCCATTTCCCTTCACTACATGAATCGTATTATCCGTATAGAGCTCCGTAATCCAAGCCTCTTCACTTATCCGGATATTCGAGAAAGTAGCATGCTGTCCTTCAGTTTGTGCAAAACCAATCTGATAGAGGCGGCTGTTGGAGTTTGGTTCTTCTGATGAATCATTACGTACGCTGAAGGCATACTCGTTGGGTGGACCAAACATCATCATCTGGTTACCTGTTGCCTGACGGTTGCTGTTTTTGATGCGTTGACCATCAATTTCGATGTGCATCGTATAGGCATGCGGTCCGGATACTTTTATTCTTACCCTATGCTTATCTGCCGAAGAAAAAACAGAAGATATATCCTCCGTGAAATCTACCGTCCGCTTATTGTCCATGACATGAGCAATAATCAATTGAGGTGTATCTTTGGTATCTACGGTAAGCGATACATATTGCGAATCTGATTTTCCTCCCAAAACAAATGTCGCTTCGTTGCTGCCTTTTTCGATTGAAAAGTCGTATTCCAACACAAAATGACTACGATATTTCGCTAAATTCACTTCAGACGAACCTATCCATTGTGCCCGCTGCCAACTTGTACCAAACAGACCTGTTTCAAACCATTCTATGGCTGATTCGTTCAATTGATTCTTTTCATCCCACACGCGTACTTTCCAGAAATAACGACTTGCGGGGTGCAACGCATCACCGCAATATTTGATGTTTATCGAGTTCTCTGATTCGATCTTCCCGGAATCGTACAGATAGCGTTCTTGCGCTAAATCTTCTTCACTGAAGGCAACTAATATCTGGTAAGCTGTTTGAGTCATACCGTATCGATCTGATTTCGTTTGCCAACTGAATCGGGGCTGGGAAACATCTATTCCCAGCGGGCGATCCATAAATTCAGTTTGAAGTTTGACTATAGAAGCCATTGCCTGTATCCCTGTTAATACGATCAAGAAAAGAGATTCAAAAATGATTTTATTGGCCTTTCTTAAATTCATCGTTATATTTTTTAAGAAATGAAAACCTATATAACATACTGTTTCTATCTATCATAATCATCATTGTACTAAGTTGCAACAAAAGTTATAACTTCCTTGTACCACCTCGATTTTCACCCCTGCCTCTGTTTGCTCAATAGCTTCGATGCCAATGATATTTGCTAACGGTTGTCCATTCTCCGTAATCTGTTGCACATCGGTAGTTGGTAAACAAATAGTGGCATGACTACCCACAGGTATTGTGGCCTTTAGTGTCAATGATGCTCCATTCCGGCGTACTGCGGATTCCACTCGTCCGTATGGTGTCAAAGTGGCGTATCGGGCGAAGTCTAAACCGGCAGGAAGTTGTGGGCGTAAAACGATATAGCGGAATCCAGGTTGAGTTTCATCGGTTTGCACGCCAGTCACCCAACGATAGAACCACGTCAAGCCACCACCGAACATAGGATGATTCTGTGAAGCTTGCCGGTTGTCCCAGTGCTCCCAGAATGTAGTAGCACCCTGTTCCACCCAATATCCATAACTGGGGAAAGTGCGTTTGTCCATTACGGTATATGCTACATCGTTCAATCCAACATCAGCCAATACCTCAAAAAGGAATTGCGTGCCGAAGATACCGGTATTCAAGTGACCGTTGTTATCTTCCATAATCTCTCGACGAAGGGTTTCCACTACGTCAACTTTCACATCCTCCGGTACACCCATCTTCAAAGCAAAGACGTTACAGCCGTTCAGCCCGTATGATTTTGTTGCGGGTTGATAGAACTTGCGATGAAACGCGTCCTTTATTTCCTCTGCCAGTTTCCGATAGGTAGCTTCAGCCACCTCGTCGCCAAGTACATGAGCTGCCCGGGCGGTATAGTCGGCACAACGCCAAAGGTAGAATGTATGTACCAGTTCTTTGTTGGGGATTTCCCCTGGCGGGCACCAGTCACCTAAGTTGAGCCAATAATTACCTTCTTCATTACCCCCCATCATACCTCCGCCTTGACCGATACTCTGGAGCATGGTGCCGTCCGGTGTGAGCTGTTGAATCATGTGATTCATCTGTGCCTTCATAGCTTCGAAATTGTTGCGCAGCATTTGCACGTCTCCGTAGTGCAAATAGAACTCCCAAGGCATGATATTCATAGCTGATCCCCAAGCCACACCTCCTCCACAGCGTGGCTGCCAAGGCGCGCCATTTGGCACATAGCCCGTCTCCGGGTCTTGTGAGAGACGCATATCTTCTATCCATTTGCGATAAAAAGCCTCTGTGTCGAAATTGTGCATCACCGTCACTTGAACCACCTGTGCATCACCGGTATAAGGAGAACGTTCGCGGTGAGGACAATCACTGGCAATACCACCATGCATATTGTCTGTTTGGGTGCGTTGCCACATTTCGTTGAGGGTATTGAAGAGTTTGTTGGAAGTCTCCCATTCGGCTATAGTCTCCACGGCTGTGTTAACTTTTTCTTGCACTAACTGTTCGGCAGTCAAGTTGCTCACGCCGCTGATGACAGCCTGACGGAATACGTACCAGGTAAAACGCGGAGCATAGTTTTCGCCTTCAACATCTCCTTTAAATACGTATTGCTCTGTACCATTAGGTTCTACATTGATATAGGCAACCTTTAACGTGTCGCCGGCTTGGCCTTTTATGTCCGTGAAGCGAATCCAACCGGAGTTTTCCACACCGAAATCTACCAAGTAAGTGCCGTCTTCCTGACGACTTAGACTAACAGGTTTCACTTGTTCCACAACCTTGTCTGTCTGCACTATATTAGCAACTAATTCTCCATCGGGTGCTTGACGCAAGGCAACCGGTTGCCAGCCATCCGTCATATCACATTGAGCGGTAGCCCAAAGAGGCGTTTCGTAGCGGGCATCATAGATTTCACCGTCAAAAACGCCATTCATACGGATAGCGCTCTGTTTAGCCTGCCAGGTATTGTCTGAGATAACGACTTGTTTGGTGCCATCTTCCATGGTCAGTTCCAACTGACAAAGGAAACGAGCCGATCCGAAGGAACAATCCCACTGAGAGGTCGTGTCATAAAATCCATCTCCCACGATACCGCCAATGACGTTAGCCCCGGAAATAATCTGTTCTGTCACATCGTATGCCAGATACATGACCCGCGTCCCGGAATTTTTATATTCAGGGTAAAGCATTCCGTACTTCAAGGCTTCGCGGTGTGTGTAATCGGTAAAAGCAGGTACTAAACAGTCATCGCCAATCTTTTGACCATTCACATAGAGTTCAAAGTATCCTAATCCGGTGACGAAGATCTTGGCTTGCTTCACCGTTCCCTCTACGTCAAATTGCTTTCGCAACAAGGGAGCCGGCTGTGCCGGTTCTTGTTGATTCATCAGCATCATGTATTCACGGAAAGACATACCCGGTGCCATAGGCATTGGTTCGCGCCGGGGCGATTCACCTTGCCATGGTGCACCAATCCACTGCGCTTTCCAATCATCGGCATGCAGTAGACCCATACCCCAGTATGCGGATTCGCTCCATTCGGAAGCGTGTCCCTTGGCATCCCAAACCTGTACGCTCCACCAATAATCCCGTCCGCTTTTTAAGGCTGAACCGTCGTATGATACCAAGTGTGATTCCTCACTTGTCACCTTGCCAGAGTCCCACACATCCGACTTTCCTTTCTGTAAGATTTTAAGTGAAGAAGCCACCCGGATGCGGTAGGCTGTTTGCTTTTCGCCTCTGATAGCAATATCTGCAGGGGTATTAACCCAGGAGAAGCGCGGGTGTACTACATCTACCACCGCGGGGTTTTCCATTCCCTCGCAACGCAAACGGGTGGGCATCAGGTTGTTTTCGTTGCTACAACTCACCATCAACAGTAAGCCCAAAACAAAACAGATACTTTTTTTTACCATATTCATCGTTTATTTTTTATTTAAGGATGATATTCCAATTCGCCCGTCTCAACATGGCGACTAAAGTGACGGAAAAAATCCCACATACGCTCTGCCATTGGGCGGAAGTTCCAGTGTCCATAATGCATAATAGCCGTGAACTGAATCATCGGAATATCTTTTTTTAACAATTCGCCTTTCTCCAGCGTGATGTGCTTGTTGGTCACAATGGTCTCGCGATTTTCCATCCGAATACCCAACACAGGCTCGGCCGGAAAGTCTATAGTTACTTCCGGCATATCGTTCAAGCAGGCGTAAAGATTCAGGGCATTATAATATGGGCTATTGCTTCCGGCCTCTTTGTTGGGAAAGCCGATAGTATCATCGTCGGTGCCGACAGTCAAGAAAAAAGGCATCTCCACTTTGCCGCGTTTTTGACGAGCATTGCGAAAGAGACCTTCTGGCGTAAAGCTATAAACCGGACCATCAAAAATACCACCGGAATGTCCGGCCACAGCCGCAAAAAGATAACTTTTTTCAATACCTATAGCCGCACTGTGCATGGCGCCTGCTGACAATCCTTGACAATAAACACGAGAAGGGTCGATTTGAGGATAGCGTTTCAGAAGATTCATAATGACTTGTTCAATACCACCCATGCCGAGACCCATGTCTGAAGCGTTTTCTCCACCTAGTCCTTGCCATTCGATTTCCACCAGGGCAATACCTTCTTGAGCTGCGACTTCCACAAAACCGGATGTCTCGCTTTGAGTTCGATTATCGTTCTGATGACCGTGCAGCATGACAACTAAGGGTACGGTATGTTCCTTGGCTGACTGGCACTGCTCCGGCATATACTCATACCAAAAAGCAGCCTTGTTGGCAGGACTGTCTGGCCCGCTGAGCTTCTCTTTGTGGGCTATGCGCTTCATGCCAATAGCATCTAAATCAGTATAGGGTTCTAGTTCATAAGGACCATACTGTCCAAATTTGGCTCCCATGTAATGGGTGTGGCGGTAGTTACTGTAACGATAATTCTTGGAGAGAAGGGTCTCCCAAGCTTCGGCCAACGCTTCGGCTGCTGTTGTTTTTTTGTCCAATGCTAATACGACGCGTTGCAGTGGCTCGTCGGCATTTTCATAAACGACGTGTTTGCTGTCACGGCTTACCTCTTTGGCCTCATTTATCTGGACATAGAAATTGGCCAGCGATTTGTTGCCTTGTGCAACATAAGCTGGTACGGCCACTGTTTGTTTGGGTTTGCCTTGCAACGAACCGCCGTAGGTGAAGATCGCGGCTACTTCATTCGCTACCGGGGCAATCTGACTGTTAACGAAGGTAGCGCCGCGTCCCAATCCGATGATTTTCAGATTGGACACACTGCGGCTGTCATTGATAAATTTCTCGTAAGCCTCCAAATCTTTCACTTTGTCATATTCTTTTCCATTCACCGGAACTAATACTTCTACCGAACCGCTATTTGCATCGGCTAAGGATGTCAAACCCAACTGCTCTACCAGAGTCTTGGCTTCAGCCTCACGAACCGGTGTGTCGGGGTAGATTACAAATTGTGGTCCGTTTTGGGCACGGTCGGTGGTTGTGCGAACGGTATCACGATAGGTATAGATTACGTAATCGCCTTTCGCAGGAGGTCGCCATGACTGAGCATTCAGTGTCCCAAAAACCAGTAAAGTCAATAATATTATTAATGTATGTTTCATAATTGTTTTATTGTTCGCGTTTCCATTTAAAAAATTCCTCCATCAGTTCCAACTGTGGACGGTTGGGTACATTGATGAGATGGGCACCATCTTTAAACATCATTACCGTGGCTTTGTCTTCGTCGTAAACAGGCCAGTGAGGCATACCTTTTGAATTGGGATCTCCGGTCTTTACAAAGTTGGTCCAATAAGTCATCATCAATTCACTCATTGCGCTATTCATGGGTGTTGGTTCACCCCTGTGCATACCAAAGACATAAGGCAACTCTGAAGCATGACCTGCACCACGTTGCGGTCCTCTCATCCAGGGATTCTCTGTGATTTGGTCAAAGTAATAGACAAAAACATCACTTTTTCCTTTTTCCCCCTGTAAACGTGCCCATGCGAAGGAGGGCCATGCAAAAGCTGTCTCCCGGAAAATATCGCTTCTTGCGGCAAAGGTTTCTTGTTCCGAGCGAGCCGGATAAAGTTGAAGAATGCGGTCGGCAAAGAGACCGTAATCCCGGTGAACCTCGCCTTCATACTCAGCGACCAAACAGGGGCGAACAAACATAGAGCCTTCATCTGAGTTTGTACCTACAATAACGTTCACATCGTTGAATTCACCCTTTTCATAGAGCTTATATTGATCATCGGTGATGACATATCCGTCCACCGTAGGCCAAAAGCCACCCACACCTGTGGTCTCCTTGTCAGAAATCCATGCGTCAGCACTCATTTTGCGCAGTTGTTTCAGGTTTTTTGCACCAATACGCTTCATAAATGCCACACCATGTTGCTCGGCTCCTTTCAAGTGTCGAATGCCATTATTATTATGCCGCACACTATCGACTGGACAGAACGAACCCCCACTTTCGCTAATGGCTCCACGGAAGAGACCCTTAGCTAAGGGGGAGGCGCAGAGCATACTGACTGCGATGGCACCGGCGGATTCGCCAAAAATGGTCACTTTGTTTGGATCGCCACCAAAGGTAGCGATATTTTCTTTAATCCATTCTAACGCAAGAATTTGATCCATTAAGCCATAGTTGCCAGAGATGCTCTGTTCAGATTCTTTGCTCAGTTCGGGTAGTGCCAAGAAGCCCAGCGCACCGGTACGGTATGCGATACTCACCAGAATAACGCCCTTGTGAGCCAAGTTGAACCCCATAGGATTAGTGTATGAACCGGTAATAAAACCTCCACCATGAATCCACACCATGACAGATAGCTTCTCTGTAGCACTCTTGGCAGGAGTCATCACACTAAGGTAAAGACAATCTTCGCTCCATTTGGGGGGCTCCTGATCGCCAAAAGTGCGCACTTCTTGTGGAGGCATCGGCGCGAAGTCTTCGGCACGATAAACGCCTGTCCAGCTTTTCTTAGGCACAGGAGCTTTCCATCGTAAATCGCCTACGGGAGGTTCGGCATACGGAATGGCTTTGAATACGCCCAATCCCTGTTCTTCTACTCCTTCCAGTTTGCCTTGTGCTACTGTAACGGAAGTCAGTACGTTGGCAAGCGTCTCGGCAAAAGCCGAGACGCTTGCCAACATAATGAATGAAAGTAATATGAATTTAATATTTCTCATTATTTCCAACCTGGATTTTGCGCCAATTGAGCGTCAGAGTTCATATTAATGACATTTGTTGGAATGGGAAATAAGGTCCATTTAGGAACAATGGCACTAGGCACTTTCAGGTCGTTAGCAAACATCGTATAGTGTTGCAACTGATGTTTCATATCTTCATTGCTACCCGTCGAGCTATCCCAACGAAGCAATGTTACCCAACGATGTTCCTCCCATGCCAATTCGCGTGCACGCTCATCGAGGATGTCACGTAGTGTCAGTGACGAATAGAGGTATGAAGCTTGTGCACGGCTGCGGATTGTGTTGACAGCTTCTAATGCAGCACTCATGTTACCGTTGCGAAGTTCGGCTTCTGCCAAGAGCAAATAGGTTTCAGCGGAACGAGCCATGTAAAAGTCACGTCCATACTGCATGGCATAACTGCTACCCCAACCTTGGTGAAATTGTGTCCAGCCCCAGCCATCGAGCAAAGCCACTTTCGAACAAGTACGTTGCAACACGGCAGGCGAGGTGATCATTTCTTCTGTGACGCGTTCACCAAAAAGCGGACTTCTGGGATCCATCACTATCAGGTGCGGACGATTCACTTCGTCATTACGTATGTCATTGGTAAACTGTCCTTCCCAAACCACTTCATCGACATAGTTGGTAGAACCCACCAAGCCCCATGTGCCTCCGCCCAGTGCGGCGCATCTGCGACCACCATCGTAAAGCGTATATGCCCAAGGCCCCTGGCTATCCTGATTCTGCGCCTTGTATGCGTCAGACCATACGCCAGCATCTCCGAAAGCGGGGAAGCAGGTTAATCCGAAAGCATAAACGATACCGCCCATCGTGGAGTATTGCTCGTAGGTAGGACTTTGTGTTACCAACAGTCCTTCCGTATTACCTTCGCTACGGTTGTAGTTGCCTATCTGGAAGAGGTCGTAAAACACGTTGCCGTTTTCCTTATAATTAGCCACAGGCATGCTGGGGTGTAGCGGGTCGATACCGCTACCCCTGGCCGGATCCTTATCATCCGGATTGGCGCGTACCCCAAAGCGGTTGGTCATGATGGGATGCAACTCAAGAGTGCGTTGCGCGGCGGCAATCGCTTTGGTGAAGTTGCTTTTGTCGCCTGTCTCGGTGCCTTGTGCTATATAAGCTTCGGCTAAGAAATGATTGGCTACACCTTGTGCCACGCGGCCGTTTTGTTGCGGCAACTCGGGTAAATTAGTAGAGGCTACCGTAAAATCTTCGATGGCGAAGGCGTAAGTCTCTTCACGGGTGGAGCGTTCGTAATCGAACCTCAGCTCTTCAGAGTATTCGGATACGATGGGTACACCACCGAAACATTCGCCCAGTCTCAAATAAGCCCATCCGCGGAAAAACCGGGCTTGTGCGATAGCAGCCGCCTTGCTTGCTTCACTATCCCACTGCACCTGTTCAGCGCCATAGAGAGCCATGTTGGCTTGTGCCGCTAATTGGTAAAGGTCATCCCACAGTAGTTTAAACTCCTCGAAGTCGGCATTGATGGTTTGAAAGTCACCCATAGCGCCCATCGCATGAGCCAAGTCACCGTCACCACCCATGGTGTCGGCACCTTGTCCGCCCAGTAGGTTGCTGCGGCGCAGGTTGTATGACGGGTCGAACATCTGCAGGAAAAAGTTATCCCAGCCATAAAGTTTAGCCATCGTGTAGTAAGCACGCGAAATAGTCGCGTCTACTTGACTACTTTTCACAAAAGCATTGTCTACCGTATAAATGGTTTTGGGGTTTTCTGTGAGAAAAGCATCATCGTCACAAGCAGTGAGGCTGATTGCCGCGAAAACACCCATCAAAAGATATTTATAGTATTTCATATTCTTAAAATTGTTTTTATTGTTTTCAAAACTGTTTTCTAGATTAAAACTTAAAGTTGACGCCAAATGAATAGCTGCGCGCCAACTGCATGCCACGACTGGTACGCACTTCCGGATCGGAAAATTCCCAGTCCGGGGCGAAACAGAACAAGTTGGTACCTGATATAAAGAATTGTATATCGGCTATGCTTAGCTCTTTCAACTTGGGATTACGCAGGGTATAAGAGAGGTTGATATCCTGCAAGCGGATAAACGTATAGTTCTGCAGGGCGATAAAATCGCTGTTCGTAACGTCGAAGCCCGGGCGTACATATTGGTTGCTCTTGTTTTCAGGTGTCCACCAAGAGTGATTGTTAGAGTTTAAGTAGTCCATAGAGCCGTCTTGCGAACCGTAGGCAAAATTATTTTGCGCCTTTCCATATCCGCCACCGCTAAATGTGCCATTCAACAAAAAGTAGAGTGACCAATTCTTGTAGGTCAACGTGTTGGACAAACTTATCCGAAATGATTCTTTGTTGTATCCCAAAATCGTTTTGTCGTCGGGAGTGATTCTACCGTCTTCGCTGCCATCGAGATTGGTGTACATCGGATCACCCGGCTGCCCGCCATTGGTTGCCATATATTGTGTGTCGCTTTCCTGAATGACACCAATCCATTTGTAACCATAGATGACACCTAATGATTTACCAAGGAATAGCTGGTTGGTAATATCATCATTTCCGTCGCCGTATAATTCTACCAATTTGTTGCGATTCAGTGAAAACATCAGCGACGAATGCCATTTGAAATCTTTCGTCTTGATGTTGTGTGAAGCGATAGTTGCCTCGATACCCCAATTGTTGATTTGTCCCATGGTGGCCATCTGGCTTGGAATACCAGAACCCATGGAAAGAATCTGACGGCTAAAAATCTGGTCGGTAGTACGCGATGTGTAAGCATCCATTTCGACGTGCAGGCGTCCTTCTTTCAGGAAGTCCGACTCGAGGCCGAAGTTCCAGGAAGTGGTCGTTTCCCACCCTAAAAGCGGATTGCCCAGCGTGTTGAGTGATTGTCCAAACACGGGCTGGCCATCGAAATAGTAAACGTTGCCAACACCGCCCGATTGACCCATATTCATGCGCGACAGGGTGCCATAAGGCTCCAGCGATTGGTTGCCATTTTTCCCCCAAGAGGCTTTCAGTTTCGTATTCCTGGCCCAGTGAACAGTTTCCTTAAAGAATTCTTCACTGGATAGGGTCCATGCGACGCCAAATGCCGGGAAAGTTCCCCACTTCCTATCGGCGCCGAATACAGAGCTGCCGTCGCGTCGAACGGAAACATTGAGATGGTACGTATCTTTAAACGAATAATTTACACGCCCCAAATAGCCAACATTGTTTTTTAATGTATACTCGATAGCGTTCACTTTTTGTGTTTTAGCATTGTTCAAGCCATTGAATCCGAGCGTGGTATTACCTAACTCAGCAAAGTCTTCGCCATAAGTATTAATCGATTCGTGCTTTTGGGAATCACGTGTGTAGACGAGCGTAGCGCTGATCCAGTGGTTGTCGAAATCTTTGGTGTAGGTCAGGATATGATCATATACATAAGAAGGATCACGCAAATTGATGATGTAGCCCGAAGCACGGTTCAGATACTTATCTGTTACTGCTGACGAATAGTCATCACCGTCAGTAAACTGTATCAGGTTCGTTTCATGTGTGAAACTACGCGTCCGGCTTTGCGTCAGCGAATAGTTACCGGTCAGTTTGTAGCTCAGGCCTTCAATCCAAGGTAGGCGAATTTCTATCTCACCGCCCAATGTGAGCGAGTTGTTGCGCACCTCTCGATCAATTCCATTATAGGTGTTCCACAATGGATTTAGTTGGTCGCTGGTATTTTCGACCATGTACTTGCGCATGGAACCGTCGGGTAGGTAAGGCTCTCCCCACGGAGAGTAGAGACGACCTATACCGGGGCTGACACCATCGTTCTGAAGTGTGGCAAAGTTGACGTTTGTACCTATACGGATATATTGGTTGACGTGGGTGTTGATGCGGGCACTCACCGTCTTGCGGATAAATTCATTTCCTTTGATGAAGTTCTTGTTGTCCATCCAAGAGCCGCTCACCATATAATCCATGTTTTCTGTTCCACCGGAAACACTCAACGAATAAGTCTGTCGCACACCGCTGCGAGTGCTATAGTCGAACCAGTCGGTCTGTTTACCCCTATCATAGTTCGCCTTTTCCAGATCGGACATCCAGCTTACGTCGCCCGGCTGGTAACTCTTTACGGTGTTGTAGCGGTCGATATATTGGTAGCCATCGAGAATGTCCGGCTTGTAGTTCGGAGTGACCAATGCCACCGATCCGCGGAAGTTTATCATTGGTTTGCCCAGGTCGCCTTTCTTGGTGGTAATCATGATAACACCGTTGGCGGCCTGTGAACCGTATGCTGCCAGTGATGTGGCATCTTTCAGTACACTCATGCTCTCAATAGTAGCAGGGTCGATGTCGTTGAGGGTACCCATGAAGATTACACCGTTCAGCACAATCAGCGGGTTGCCGCTGCTCGAGTTGATAGACTTCTGCCCACGAATCTGGATGGTAGGCGTAGAGCCGGCTACACCGCTTTGCGTCAAACTTAGTCCGGGTGCCAATCCACGGAGCATATCGACCGGATTGTTGGGAACCGTTAATGCAATACCGCCTTCAGAGGTGTTTAATGTTGAGACCGAACCTGTGAAGTTCTTTCGCGTGGTCGTTCCATAGCCAATCACTACAACTTCGTCTAAGTTTTTAGTGTCTTCTTCCAAGGTGATAGAAAATCTTGTCTGATTTCCGACAGGAATCTCTCGTGTCATGTAACTGACGTAGGTTATTACTAAGACATCCGAATTGGATACATTTAACGAGAACTTTCCATCTACATCCGTAACTGTTCCGCTCGAAGTGCCTTTTACAACAACATTGGCTCCGATGATCGGTTCCCCGAATTCATCGGATATTACCCCTTCGATTCTTTTGTTGCTTTGCTGATCTATTGGCAAGTTAGCCCTGCCGGCTTTAACAGGCTGAACGCCTGTGAGTGTAATGGAACAGAACAGGCAAACACAAAAAATGCAATTTTTCATTCTTTTACGCCTGTTATCAGACAGTAAAAGTGGACTTTCATAATTCTTCATGTAATTCTTCATGTAATTTGTAATTGTATAGTATATCATGTTAAAAAAATAAGTCATATCCGTGCGATCCGTTTTCAGCTTCAATAGTATGAGGTTTTGTCCAGGTAGAAAAGGCTTAAAGGATAGACAGGATAGGTAAGAGTAAACCGGGAATTACGTGAATCCGTTGTTTATGAACAAATAAGGAAAACACAAAAGTAAGTTGGAAGAAATATCTTTTGAAACTTGCACACCGTGGGAAAGGCTTATGCCTGGGTGATATACTAACTTTTTTATTGTATGTTTACAAGCAAAAATCACAGGATTTGTTTTTTTGCATTTCATACTACCTTTAAATCTTTAAGAATGATGCGAAACTATGTATTGCATGGATTGTCGTTCGGTTGCACTGTCATGTTATGGGGACTTAATATTTTCCTAGGTGGATGTAGCCATCATCCGGATACCGGGTCCTATGTAAAAATCTATTTAGCCAGGTTAGACTCTACGCTTGGTCAAGTCGGAGCGTTCCGCAGGAACATGGATGCGGAACTGGTCAATCTCAAGGGAAAAGCTGCACAGGCCATCACCGAAGATGCCCGTTATTACTATAACCGGTTGATTGCTGAAAAGTACGAGAACTTTATTACGGACTCAGCTTTTGTATACCTGGAGAAAAACTTGGAGATAGCCCGCAGGAATGAACGCAATGACTGGTTGGCTGAGTCCTATTTGTCGATGGCGAGGATCCATTCCATTGCGGGTTTTTTTGAGGACAGTCAAGCCGCCTTGCAGGAAGCCGGAAGCTTGCTTTTTTCGGAAGATCTGTTGCCGGATTACTATGTGGAACAGATACGCTATTGGTCGCAATTATCCATCTACCACAACACTCCGTTGCATGACAACCTCTATCTTTATGCTGATTCGTTGACGGCTTGCGTGCCGGACAGCCTCTCGTCTTATCACCTTTGGGGACGTTTCTGGGGGGAAAAGGATGAGGCAAAGAAGGAACGGGTGCGTCAAGGCTTAATACGGAGGGTGAGTGTGTTAGACCATGGCGATGCCTGGTATGAACGGTTGTGCTTTGCCACGGGTATTCTTTCTTCGGTGTTGAATCACCCGGAGGAGGCGATTCAATACCATGTTCAGGAGATGTGCGTCTCCATTTCCCACGTCAGTCGAAACTTGCCGGCGCTGACGATCGTCGCTGATTTGGCCCGCTCGATGGGCGAGTTGTCCTATGCACTTCGTTTTATGAAAGCCCACATCCGTATGCAGGATGACTATCCGGACCGGGTGCGAGGCTATACCTTATCACAACCCTATGCGCTGATTTATGATGAGACGGTGCAAAAACTCGAAGAAGGCGCTCAACGACAACAGATTTTCATGGGCTTTCTCACGGCTATGGCTCTGGGGATGTGCATCGCCCTCCTGGTCGTTTATCGCTTGTTCCGAGAGCAAAGCAAGTTGCGCCTGGAGCTGGAGCGTAGCAACCGACGGTTGGATTCCTCCATCCGCCAACTCTCCGAGCAGCAGCTCCAGCTGCAACACTCCAACGCCTCACTCTCGGAAAGTAAGCGGTTACTTGCCGAAACAAACGCCCAGTTGAATGACGCCAATTATTTGAAAGAGGTATATATCGGCAATCTCTTTGCCGCCTGTTCGGAATACATCGGCAAGTTGACCGGTTGGAAGAAGAGCATTTATCGCCAATTGAAGGTTCACCGGCAGGACGACCTGGTGAAACTTCTCCATGGAGGCGATTTCGCCACCAACGATGAGGTGTCGGAGTTGAATTCCCATTTTGACCGGATCTTTCTCTCTATCTTCCCAAACTTTGTAGAAGAATTGAATAGCCTGTTGCGTCCCGAAGAGCGCATCGTCCTGGAGCACCGTCAACGCTTAAGTACGGAGGTGCGTATTTACGCCCTGGTGCGTTTGGGCGTCAACAGCAGTGTGAAGATCGCCAAGATATTGGGCCTGTCGACCCAAACGGTTTACAACATCCGCATGAAAATGCGTGCCCGGGCCACGGTCTCCGACGAGGAATTCCCCAAACGGGTGTCCCGGCTGGGGAGCATCCAGCATCACCCCCAGGCCCACCCAATTACAGCCCCTACCTAAGTATAGGACTGAGGCTACCTACGTATAGGACTGAGGTGGCCTAAGTATAGGACTTAGGTGGCCTACGTATAGGACCCAGGTAGCCTCCGTATAGGACTTGGCCCCAAGGCCCCTGGGGGGGAGGGCCCCACGGCATACCTTCCCCTGCCCTGGGGGCGGATGGCGACCGATACGGCGCACACAGGAGCGATGCCTGCGTATTAATTTCCCGGCAGGGGAATCCGGTGATTCATCAAAAAATTAGTTACTTTGCAGCCTTACGAATAACTTTTGAACAACGTTTACATTATGGCACAGGAAGATCTTTTCAAGAAAATCGTATCGCACTGCAAAGAATATGGTTTTGTGTTTCCCTCCTCGGAGATTTACGACGGATTGGGCGCCGTCTACGATTACGGACCCTATGGGGTGGAACTGAAAAATAATATCAGGAAATATTGGTGGGACAGTATGACGCTACTGCATGAGAACGTCGTGGGGATTGATTCGGCCGTTTTCATGCATCCCTCCATCTGGAAAGCCTCCGGGCATGTGGATGCCTTCAACGACCCGCTGATTGACAATAAGGATTCCAAGAAACGCTACCGCGCCGATATATTAATCGAAGAATACCTGGCGAAAATAGACGGGAAGATACAAAAAGAGATAGAAAAAGCGGCGAAACGCTACGGCGACGTCTTCAATGAGACAGAATACCGGGCTACCAATCCCCGTGTATCGGAACTCCAAGCCAAACGCAGGGAGACGCACACACGTTTCACCCAGGCGCTGAATGCATCGAACCTGGAGGAACTCCGGCAGATTATTGTGGATGCGGAGATCCTATGCCCCCTGTCGGGAACCGGGAATTGGACGGAAGTGAGGCAGTTTAACCTGATGTTCTCTACCGAGATGGGTTCGACAAGCCAGGGGGCTATGCGGGTTTATCTGCGACCGGAGACCGCACAGGGTATTTTCGTCAACTTCCTGAATGTACAGAAAACGGGACGGATGAAGATCCCGTTCGGCATTGCACAGACCGGGAAAGCGTTTCGTAACGAAATCGTTGCCCGGCAATTCATCTTCCGTATGCGGGAGTTCGAGCAGATGGAAATGCAGTTCTTCGTACGTCCGGGAGAGGAGATGGAATGGTTCACCCGGTGGAAATCCCTACGGATGGCCTGGCACAAAGCCATGGGACTGGGCCCGGATAAATACCGCTACCACGATCACGAGAAGCTGGCGCATTACGCCAACGCCGCCACGGATATTGAATTTGAAATGCCCTTTGGATTCAAGGAAGTGGAAGGGATCCACAGCCGTGGCGACTTTGACCTGAGGCAACATGAAAAATATTCGGGTAAAAAGATGCAGTATTTCGACCCTGAATCAGGACAAAGCTACACTCCCTGCGTTGTAGAAACCTCCATTGGGCTGGACCGGGTGTTCCTGAGCCTCATTGCCGGGGCATACGCCGAAGAAACGTTGGGCCAGGGCGAAACCCGCGTTGTGCTGAAACTTCCGCCGGCCCTGGCGCCCGTACAGTTGGCCGTATTCCCCCTGGTAAAGAAAGACGGACTGCCCGGAAAAGCGGAGGAGATCAGGAATCGGTTGCGCTTTGACTTCCGTTGCCTTTATGACGAGAAGGATTCTATCGGCAAACGTTACCGCCGCCAGGATGCGATCGGCACGCCTTATTGCATCACAATCGACCATGAAACCTTGAATGATGACCGGGTTACCATTCGTTTCCGTGATACCATGGAGCAGGAACGGGTGTCTGTGGAGAATTTGCCCGGGATAATTGCCGAGAAAGTGAGTTTAAAGAACTTGTTGAAGAAAATAAATGATTGAGCATATGAAACAGTATTTCTTTATAGTATGGATGATGGCCTGTTGCGTGTCGCTGCCCTCTTGCGGAGACGATGACAACGAGGCAACAATAGATGAAGCCTGGAAATCGGCTAACGAACAAGCGTTTAACGACAAAATCTACGACCCTGCCTATACACGCTATAAGGCTTTAAGCAATAACGGCGTGATATTTTACAAACAAATACACCCCGGCAACGGGAAACGGATCTATTACAATAGCCGGGTGAAGGTCTTTTATCAAGGAGCGCTGGTGGACGGCACGGTATTCGACAAAAGAGACATTCGCTATGACTTGCCGCTCCATGTGGCTGTCAGCTCCAGTGCGGCCAACTATAACTCTTCCAGCAACCCCAACGGGTATGCAGCCGTGATAGAAGGCTGGTCGGTAGCCCTGCAATATATGACGGAAGGCGAAAAGGCCGAAATATGGATCCCGCAGGAATTAGGCTATGGTACAACGGCACAGACAGACGCCAAGGGGAATGTTACAATCCCCGCTTATTCTACGCTGGTATTTGAATTGGAAGTAACCCGGATTGATGAGCCGTAATGCGGAGGGAGATGAAATCATTAAAGGATGCCTCACGACATCCTTTAATCGGAACTTTGTTAACCTTAAACTTAAATTGAATCACAAATACTACTATTAACTATTAATTAAAATATTCATCTACGAAAAAAATTGTGCTGCAAAACTAAGGTCTTGCCGTATATCTGCCAATCCCCCGGCAGCTAATATTTGTTAATCGGGAAGACGATAGTACACAAAAAATGTTAGTTCATCAAACATGATTATTCTAAGAAATAGAGACAAGCTCAAGGAGCGTAGCGAATTTGTTGCCACCATCGGCTTTTTCGACGGGGTGCATCTGGGACACAGATACTTGATCCGTGAGATGAAGGAAGCGGCGCGAACCCGCGGATTGCGCACTGCCGTCATTACCTTCCCGCAGCATCCGCGCAGGGTGCTGCAAACCGATTACTGCCCCAGGCTCCTTAATTCGCTCGACGAACGACTCGCCCTCCTGAGGGATACCGGCGTTGATTACTGCTTCATCCTGGATTTTACCGCCGAACTCTCCCAACTCACGGCCGAGGCCTTTATATCCGTCTTGTCGCAGCAATGGCGGATAAAAACCCTGTACATCGGTTACGATCACCGCTTTGGGCGCGACCGCAGGGATGGCTTCCGGGAATACGTGCACTATGCGGCAAATTGCGGCATGGAGGTGTTGGAAGCGCCACGCTTGACGCAAAACGAAGTGGCCGTCAGTTCCTCGGAGATACGGAAGCAATTGTCGCTTGGGCATGTGGAAACGGCGGCCCAACTGCTCTCCTATCCCTACCGGCTGACGGGGCGCGTGGTGCAAGGAAACCAAATTGGCCGGACGCTGGGCTTCCCTACCGCCAATATACAGGTGGCCGACGCCTTTAAACTGATTCCGTCCACGGGGGTATATGCCGTGCGCGTTACCTGCCTGGGGCAAAACCATAAAGGGATGTTGTATATCGGTCGCCGACCGACATTGTACCGCAATGACAACCTCACCCTGGAAGTACACATCCTGGATTTCCTGGACGATATTTACACTCAGGAGATCAGCCTTGCGTTTACACATTTCCTGCGCGAAGATATCCGCTTCCGCTCATTGCATGAATTAAAAGAACAATTAAAGAAAGATGCCGCTCTTTTACGAAGCTATTGATATGCTCAAAGGGATGTTATCCCGTCCCTCCTTCAGCAGGGAGGAGAAGGAGGTGGCCGATTATCTGCAAAAGCTATGGCAGGCAGACGGCTATGAGGTGCAACGCAAGGGAAACAACCTGTGGATTCTGCCGCCGCTCGGATACGACCCCTGCAAACCTTCCCTTTTGCTCAATTCGCATATAGATACGGTGAAACCGGTAGCGGGATGGAGCAAAGACCCCTTCGCCCCGGAAGAAGGGGAAGACGAAAGGCTGTATGGACTGGGCAGCAACGACGCCGGGGCCAGCCTGGTGTCCCTCTACGCCGCTTTTCGCCGCTTGAGCGCCGGGACGCAACCCTACAACCTGATCTTTCTGGCCTCTTGCGAAGAAGAAATATCCGGCCCGAACGGGATCGCGTGTGTATTGGAGGATTTGCCCCCCATCGCTTTTGCCCTCGTGGGCGAACCTACCGACATGCAGCCCGCCGTGGCGGAAAAAGGACTGATGGTGCTGGACTGTACAGCCTGGGGAAAGGCCGGCCATGCCGCCCGCAACGAGGGTATCAACGCGATTTCTGTGGCCATGAAAGATATAGGATGGTTCCACACGTATCGCTTCCCTGAGGAAAGCGACCTGCTGGGAGCGGTCAAAATGAGCGTAACCATAATCCACGCCGGCGGGCAACACAATGTAATCCCCGACCGTTGCGAATTTACGGTAGACATACGAACCAACGAGTTGTATACCAACGAAGGCCTCTACCACCTCATCGCCCGGCAGGTGAAAAGCGAGGTCCGTGCGCGCAGCTTCCGCCTCAATTCTTCCCGTACCGATGTGGGTCATCCTTTTGTCCGGCGCACCCTTTTGCTGGGGAAACACCCCTTTGGTTCGCCCACCCTGAGCGACCAGGCCCTGATGCCTTTTCCTTCCGTGAAGATAGGCCCCGGCGACTCGGCACGCTCCCATACGGCCAACGAATACATCCGCCTGCCGGAAATACGGGAAGGCATCGAAACCTACCTCCGTTTGCTGGACGGTCTCACCCTCGGATAGTCTTTTTATGTTGAAAGACATCCTGCAAACCCTCCTTTCCCGTTACCTGGTGGCCCTCCTGAACCTGGCGCTGATATTCATCAATGCCAGGGTATTGGGCATCGAGGGGGTGGGCAGGGCCGGACTTATCTGGGCCTCGGTAAGCATCAATGTAAGCGTTTGCGGGATTTTCAGCGGGAACACCCTGGTTTATTTCCTTGGTCGATATTCCCTTGGCCTGCTGTATCCGATCGCCATCGGGTGGACGTTTGCAGGCTCGGCCCTGGGTTGCGCCTTGCTGGGCCTCACGGGGCTGTTGCCCGGTAATTACGGATGGGAGATCCTGGGTCTTACGATTCTGTATTCGCTAAGTGTCGCTCATTCGCGCTTTCTCCTGGGCAAAAACCGCATACGGGGCTTCAACCTGACCAACTTATTGCAAGGAGGATGCCTGTTTTTCATCCTGCTTTTCTTCTACTTTGTTGTCCAACGCCGGGATCTCAACGCCTATATCTGGGGATTATACCTGACAAACGGAGTCTCCTTCCTTGTTGGCCTGTTTTTGCTGCTGCCTTGCCTGAAAAGGTCCGGACAGGCTGCGCCGGGGCGAAACAACCTCTTGCGCATCCTCCGGGAGATGCTGGTATACGGCCTTTGGGGCAGCGCCGACAACATAGCGGAAACCTGCACCACCCGTCTCAACTACTTCCTGGTGGAACGTTTTGCCGGGCCTGTTGGCGTTGGTTTGCTCGATGCCGCCACAAAAATTTCCGAAAGCGTATGGCACATCAGCCGCAGTGCGGCCTATATTGCCTACAACCGGATAGCCGGGACGAAGGACCAAAGGGAACAGAGACGCATCACCCTTGAGGTTCTCCGCTTCACTTTTCCCGCTCTGGTTGTTGCCACGTCTGCCATCCTCTTCCTTCCTGAGGAGTTTTACACCGGATACCTTTTCGGCCGGGAGTTTGAAGGGGTGCGCGGTGTTATTGCGGCCTTGTCTGCGGGGATTGTAGCATTGGGATGCCACACGGTGCTAAGCCATTATTTCATTGGGAGCGGGAGGATAAAATACAGCGCCGCCGCATCTTTCATCGGATTGGGCGTGCTGACGATCACCGCCTTTTTGCTTATTCCCGCCTACGGAATAACCGGTTCCGCCCTAAGTACAAGTATCGCCTACATGGCTATGCTCTTATTCTCGGCAAGTACATTTTTGAGGAATTATTACATGAATTGGAAATAAATAAGACCCTGCGGGGTAGGGGATAAACCACGAATACTTTCTTTATAGACACATTCATACACAGAAACAGCAAACACACACACAGGGCTTTATACTAAATTGCATATAAAAAACGGTCAGCCAAATGCGTATATATAAAAAAAATATACCTTTACGGCGATTACTCTTTTAGAAAAACCCGATTATAAACTTTATAAACTAACTAATATGCAACTGTTATATGTTCAAGAACACCTTTCTTGTAAAAACTACGTATCGGACTTTCACATCGGATTCAGTTACCAGGAAGTGAAAGAAGGCGGTAGACTTCGCACCATCGACAAATATTATAATTACTTTATTTTCCTGCTCGAAGGAGAAGCCATGGTCTCCTACAACGAGTTCCGGAATCATTTGTGCATGGGGGGGGAGATGATTTTTATCCCTCAGGATTCCGATTCCGTGGCAGAAGCCGTTACGGATGTGAAATATGTCATGCTGAGCTTCGACAACCAGTTCACCCTGTGCGACCGGCTTGCGCTGGAATCCTTGCACAACAACAGCAAGAAACTGTCTGTTTTCAATAAGATAGACATCCGCCCCCCCTTGCGCGCGGTGTTGGACAGCGTGCTCTTCTACCTGGAACATAAAATACAATGCAAACACCTTTTCGCCATCAAGCAAAAGGAAGTATTCCTGATCTTCAGAGCCTTTTATTCCAAAGAAGAAATGGCGCGTTTCCTCTCGCCCATGCTGAACAAGAACTTGGACTTCAAAGCCTTTGTTCTGCAACATTACCAGGAGGTGAAAACCGTAGACGAGCTGGCCGGCATGTGCAAGATCTCCGTGCGTTCCTTCAACAGGAAGTTCAACGAGTACTTCGGGGATTCCCCTTATAGCTGGATACTGAAACAAAAATCCCGGCATATAAAAACCCGCCTGGCAGACGGGAAAACCTCCTTCGGAACCATTATCAAAGAATATGGATTCAGTTCTCCGGCGCATTTTACCACCTATTGCAAAAAACAATTCGGCGAAAGCCCCTCCAAGCTAAGAAAAAGATTATTGACGGAGGAAACGTATTGAGAGCAGAGGGGTAATCCCCGGCCGCTTTCGGCTCCTTTCCTAATCGGCAGGAGCTATTTTGGTCACTTTCCCGTCGGTTAAACGGTAGCGTTCTCCGCTTTCGCTGCACGAAGCCATGTTGTCGGGGCCAAAATCCAAACGACAGCCATACTCGCTTACCCAGCCCGTTTGCCGGGAAGGATTTCCCAGGGTCAAGGCATAGGGGGGGACGTCTTTTGTCACCACGGCGCCCGCGCCGACCAGGGCATAGGCGCCAATGGTACAGCCGCAGAGAATGGTGGCGTTGGCGCCGATGGAGGCTCCCTTTTCCACATGCGTTTGTTCGTAGAGGTGTCGGCGGGGAACGGCGCTTCGCGGATGGCTTATGTTGGTAAACACGCAACCGGGGCCAAGAAACACTTCGTCTTCGCAACTCACGCCCGAATAAAGGGAGACATTGTTTTGCACCTTCACCCCCTTGCCCAGGACTACGCCGGGCGATACCACGACGTTTTGTCCGATGTTGCAGTTCGCGCCGATCGTGCAGCCGCTCATGATGTGCGAGAAATGCCAGATGCGCGTGCCTTCCCCGATGGAGCATCCGGGGTCGATGACCGCCGTTTCGTGTGCCTGATAGTTTGCCATACGGTTTGAGATTTTCGAGATTCTTTGGGATTATTTATAAAGAAGGAAGATGGTGGGCTGTTTGGCGAGGTCGGGCTTTTGGCTTTCCCAGTCTTTCAGCGGAAGTGTGCGGATGCTTTCGTTGGCCGTGGTGAGATTGGAGGCGATGCAGAGCCTGGTGGACGGGCGGCAGAAGCGCAGCAAATCATTCAGCAAGGGGTTGTTCCGGTAGGGTGTTTCGATAAACAACTGCGTTTGATTTTCTTCATACACACGGCTTTCCAGCTTTTTCAGGACCAGGGCGCGTTCCCGTGCATCCAGGGGGAGGTAGCCGTTGAAGGCGAAGTTTTGCCCGTTGAAGCCGGAGGCCATCAAGGACAGCAGGATGGAGGAAGGTCCCACCAAGGGGACCACCGGATGATGCTTCTTTTGCGCCAGGGCCACCACCTCGGCTCCGGGATCGGCAACGGCGGGACAGCCGGCTTCGGAGAGCACGCCCACGTGTTCGCCTTGGTCCAAGGGATCCAGAAAGGTATCCCGTTCGGCGGGTGGAGTGTGTTTGTTTAGGACCTGGAAATGGAGTGCGTCTATCTCCGTTTCGGGGGCGATTTTCTTGAGGAAACGCCGGGCCGAGCGCAGGTCTTCCACGATAAAGTGTTTGATTTGCAGCACTACTTCGCGGTTGTACTCCGGGAGTACTCTCTGAGGGTTGGTATCGCCCAGGGCGACGGGTATAAGGAAAAGGGAAGCTGTCATAGGGGGTTCTTTTGGAGCAAATATACAGCGAAAAAACGGGGAACCGGACCGGCCTTTGGGGTTTCTTTCGAGGCCGACCCGGTTTTTTTAGACAAACAAAGAGAAGGTCCTTACTTTTCTTCTTTTTTCATCTTTAGTTCCAGTACAAAGGCGAGAATCAATCCGATGCCGCCAAAGAGCAGGATGGAAGACCCGTAGGCCACTTCGGCGAGGTTGTTGCGATACCATCCGTCGAGTTCCTGTTCGTAGAGGCCGGAGTTGAGGATGAGCAGATTGAGGAAGAAGCCGACCAGCAGCCCCAGGCCTGCTCCCGCAAGGAGGCAACCCGCTTTCAGGGCGCCGAAGGAGAACTTTGGGAAAAGCCCCGGAAACCACCTTCGGCCTTCAAAGGCGGAGGCGTCCAGCTTCTCTCCGACCTTTTCGATAATCGCCAGACGTTCTTTCCGGCGGGCAAACAATTCAAACAAACCGTACGTTCCTGCAACGCAGATCCCGACAATCAGCGGGACCGCAATAAAATCCAACATAATTCGTGTGTGTTACTGTGTTAATAATGTTCTTTACCCATTCTGACGCGCAAAAACGGGAAAGGTTACACCCGGGCGGACTGTAACCTTTCCTTCTCGGCTGCGTCAAAGAAGGTAGTTATGGAGTTGTATTCCGACATTGATCACATCCGGCGGATCCAAGCGGGCGATCCCGCGGGTTTTACCGGCCTCATCGACCGATACGGCGCCGGGGTTCATGCCTTCATCTTCCGCATGGTGCGCAACCGGGAAGACGCCGAGGAGTTAACCCAGGATGTATTCCTGAAGGCCTTCCGGGGGTTAAACGGGTTCCGGGGCGAGAGCGGTTTTTCTACCTGGCTCTACCGGATTGCCTATCACACGGCTGTTTCGGAGATGCGTAAGCGCAAGCAGGAGTTTCTCGCCATCGACGAAACCCTCCTGGCCCTGGCGCCGGACGAAAAACCGGGCGGGGCCTTTGCCCTTGTTGATGAAGCGGAGCAGCTCCTTCGCCTGGACCGGGCCTTGGCGCAATTGCCGCCGGAGGATCAAGCCCTTATTCTCTTTTTTTATATGGAGGAGAAAAAGGTGGAGGAAATAGCCTCAGCCACGGGGCTTTCCCTCTCCAACGTAAAGACCCGCCTGCACCGGATACGCAAGAAACTGTATGTATTGCTCACGGAAATGGAGAAAAAAGATAATGAATAAACAAGAAAAAGAAACCGACTGGCTGAAGCCTCTTTTCCGCCGCCTGCCGGCCGAGGAGCTGCCCGCTTCCTTCCGGGAAGCGTTGATGGGGAAAATTCTGCGGGAAACGGCGAAAAGGAAAAAAACGAACGAACGCTTCGAGTTGCTTGCCGTGCTTTTGGCCTCCCTGGGTATGATGGGCTTGGCCATCGGCGCCATCCTGTGGGCCGGCCCTCCCCGGATGGTGTGGCGGACGCCCGAATGGGTATCCTTGCCGTTTTACTCGTATATCGGCGTTTTGCTCCTTTTGTTGCTGGGGGGCGACCATTGGTTGCGCCGAGCGTATCGAAAAAGGCATCCCGACTGATCCGGCAAGGATTCCCGAGGGATCTTTGCCGAAACACGCAATATACTGATACTAAGTTGTTTGTCCTCTTCTGCCGGTCGCAGCGGAGGCCCCCCTGCAAAGGGGCTTTAGCCGGAGTGCACTCGAGCAAAATTTTCTGTGCACTCCGGCAAAATTTTCTGTGCACTCCGGCAAAATTTTCTGTGCACTCGAGCAAAATTTTCTGTGCACTCCGGCTTCAGCTCCTGTGCACAGGAGCTGGAGCCCCTTTTGCGGGGACATTTCCGCCCCCCCTTGGCTTGGGTTTATTTTACGGTGAACTTTAGGGCCAGGTCCTTGTTTCTCACCACATAAATTCCCTTTGGGAGGGTTGCCGGAATCCGGCAGGGGGCGATTTCCTCCAGCCTTTGGCGATGCAGCAGCTTCCCCTGGATGTTGTAGAGGGCGACTTCACTGCCCCGATCGCTTTCCCGGAAGCCGTCGATGCGCACCTGACCTTCCCGATAGGAGGCCCGGGGGAGGGTAGCGGGGGCGGAGGGTTCGTCGGTTCCCGTTGCGGGGTTGGGGGTGAAATGAAGGACAAAGCGTCCGATCGGATCCGAAGGGGAGGCGTCAAAGGTATAGCAGGGGGTCTGCATCAGGTTGACGAGTCGGCCTGTTTGGAGGTCTTCCAGGAAGATATGGCTGACGGAGGTCAGGCTGTTCAGGCGCCCGGCACGCAGGCTTACCCGTTGCGGCAACCGGGCCGGGATGAAATACAGGGGGAGCCTCTCGGTCGTGGTGGGAATCACGGAAACCATCAGTTCCTTGTCGTCCGAGGAAAGCGTGTAGAGTTGGTTCACCCCCCCGGAATGGTTGAAAATCTTCTGGGTGTCAAACGGATCCGTGGCCTGCAAGGTGGCGTTGGAACGAAACACGAGGCAGGTGCGGTCGTAAGCCCCGGTCTGCTCGTCGGTGGTTTCCAGAAGGAGTTCGTCGGTGGTTTCGTAGCGCGTGCTGCGCAGGAATACGGCCGAGGAATCGTGCCGGCGTTTGCCGGCGGGAAGGGTCAGGTTGACGGGCGTATCCGTTGCCACGATAAACATTTGCATGGGGGCTACGCTCCTGGAATTAAGCGTGGTGCTGCCCTGCTCCTGGCTTACGAGGTAGGAGGCCGAGAAGACAAACCGGGAATTCTCGTAGGAGGCTTCGCCCTGGGAGAGGACGTAAAAGGCTTTCTTTAAGGTATTGTCCGGCACGCCCCAGTCGGAGGAGGTGGAGCCTTGCAGTATATCGCTCAGGTCCAGGGGGGCCATATAGGGGTTGCCCAGGTAGTTGAACCCCCTTTCGAGGCGGATCGGCTTCACATCCCCCACCACCAACTTCTCCCCGGTCACATAGCCCGGGGCAAGCGTTTCGTTCAGGTAGCGGGAGAAATTCGGCTCGGCCACGCCTCGAAAGAATTGGAATTTCTCCTTCACCCTTCGGGCCGGGTCGGCGCCGGCCCAGCGCGGGTCGATTCGTTCCGTAAAATACGGGTCGCCCTCGGCAATGACGCCCAGGCCAAGGAGGTAGCCCTCGCCGGGATTCAGGGGCGTCAAGGGGCTGGTGATCAATCGCCCGTCGTTGCCGAACAAGCCCCTGGCCGTGGGACGCGAAAGGAGGTTGAAAAAGAAATAATCCGCATACAGCCTCTCAAACGGCGGGGTAAAGCCCACCAGTTTCTTCTTTTGGTAGTTGTCCCCCAAATCCAGATTGACCTGGATGGCGTTCGGGTGCGTCATCACCTCGTTCTCCACCAACAAATGCGCCGTGACGCTCCGCCCGTTTTCAGCCTCCGATTCCAGGATGAGGCGGCCGCTTCGGATATCCGCCACCTTGGTCGTGGCCGCCCGGTTGGGCTGCATGAGCACCGTGTCGTTGCGCACACGAAGGGTGTCCGGGAAGTGGATGTAGCGTTCCTTGGGGGCGCTTCCGGTGATCCGCTGGGGGGTTGTTCCGCAAAACTCAAACACACCCCGGTTCTTGGTCGCCTCGGTGGTAAACACCCGGCCGGTCTTCACGTCGTTGATGAAATCGCCGGTCAACGAGGTCGTCCCCGACTGACAAACCGCCGAGGCCTCCATTGCGCGGAAATCCCCCCGGATGTAGAGGGCATTCTCCACGTAGAGGTCCCCTTGGTTAAAAAAAGTGATCTTCTCCCGGGCCGACCCGCCTAAGGGGATCAGCCACAACAAATACAAACAAAATCGTTTCATAGTTCATCGCTTCTTTAATTAAACTGCTCCATTGTATTGCACTACCTGGATATCCAGGTGCAAACTCCCGGCGGTCAGTCGGAGCCTCCCCCGCCGGGTTTTGCCTGTTAGATTGGGTCGCGCCTTCATATTCAGCTCAAGGCGCGAGGCGGGGAAATCAAGGCGGGTTATCGTCCGGTTCGCCTCCATGAAATTCAACCATTTGCCCTCGCCCTCCCCCTCCCAGGCCGCCGACCAGCCGGAATAGGTCGTGTGGACTTTCAGGGAGAAGTCGGTATCGTTGGCTTCTTGCCCCTCCCAGGAGCCGTCGGCCCGGAAGGCAATCGTGGTTGTGCTGACCCCCAGCTTGTACTGGCTGTTGAAAACCACGGCGCTTATTCCCAATTCATTGGTCTCTACCCTGGAGGAGAGGGAAGGCGTCGGCACGGCCGCCGCCGCTTCGACGTCGGGGTAGCCCTTGCCCGTGATCTTCACCACGTTGAGGCGGTAACGGTAATTCCTTACGATCGGCAACAAGACCCCGTCTCGGTCCAGCATGTCCACCCGGTAGAACTGAGGCGGATGATCCCGTTCGCTTATCTTTAGGATGATGCACGTAGGGGTATCCGTGTCCTGAGCGTCTTCCGTGGTATAGATTTCCCGCTCCATCGCCTCGCTCAGGCCGCCCGTATTCCGCACAAAGCGGTATCCGAAGAGGTTCGCGTTGGGGCGGGCCTCCCCGGGGACATTCGCCCTTCCCAGCATCGCCCCCTCCCGGTCGAACCCGGGGGCCACGAAGCCTTTGCTCTTGGTATGCAGCAGATACACGGAGTCGATTCCCATCCGATCGTCCCCCAGGCTGTTTACAATGTCGATGCGGCAAAGGGCGCGCGTCATCCGGATCTCCCCCGCCTCGGTGGCCGAGGCGGGCAGGACGTCCGATTCCCCATACATGGGAAAGGCTTCCCCCTCCTCCCCAAAAGGCTTTTCCATGTCAAAGACAAAACGTTGCATCAGTTGTTCCTTGGTCGCGTTCCCGGCCAGGGAGTCTGCCCGCAAACGCTCCTGCATTTCCCGGGTAAACAGGTGGCGAACATTGGCCAGAACAAGCAAACGGGAATCAATAGGCGCCAGGCGGCACTCCAGGGTTTTCCGGTTTCCGTTATCCCTTTCCGGGACCTGCACGGGGATATGTCCGCCATAATACTCCTTCCCCGACGAATCCACCCGGAAACTTAGGACGTCCACCGTACGTATCTCGTTTTCATCCTTCTCCGAATAGGCATAGGTCACGGGGAGATAGACGCCGGGTATTTGCAGGGTGAGCACCACGGTTTTATCCCGAACCACCGATCCGATCGGATCCGGGTTTATCAGCCGTTCCTCTTCCGTGCAGGAAACGAAAAGCGCCGCAAGCCATAGGATGAGGGTGAGTTTATTCATTTCAATGGAAGATAACCTTGATTTGTTGACTCACTTTCAGCGTGCTCCCGTTCATCAGCCGCAAGCGGAAATACCCCTCGCTCCCCGAAGGCGGCAAGGCGGCGGAAGACTTATAAGTCACCTGGACTTTATCTCCCTGCAAACGACATTCAAACCAGTCCGCAGAAGGTTCCCCCAAGCCCCAGGTGGGATTGGGATAATTCGTGCCGAAGGAGACAAGGCCGGCCTGGGTCCGGGAAATGGTCACCGTGGAAGGCGTCAGGGTCAGGCTATAGGCGTTGTTGTCTATGATGATGTTCCGGTTCTGGTTATTCCATGTCAGGAGTTCGGACCTCAACTGCTTGTTGAGATTCGTCAATGCCTCTTTCGGCGTATCGGAGCCATTGCCCTTGATGCCCGTAATGGCCACTTCGTAATGGTAGTTCCGGATCAGCGGATGATAAGCGTCTCCCGCTCCCAAGACGCCTCCTCCCCCCTCGCCGGAGGTAGGCGGAATGGAGTCTTCCATCCAGCCGGGAGGCAAGACAGGCTCCGAGGGCGGATGCTGTATCTCGGAAAAGTCCACACGGTAATAGTTCATCTTGCCCTGGTACATCCCCCCCAACACCAAACAGGTCGCTTTCGCATACCCCTGGGTGTTCTGCTCTTGCGTTTCATACAGGTAAATCTCGTGCACAAAGGAGTTGCTCGCCACCGGATAGGCCGCAATGTTTGTCTGGGTCGGCGTGTCCGTGATGGTCAGATTCTTCGGCAACGAAGGCGCAATGAATCTCTTTTGCGTAGCATCCCACATGGCCGGATCGGGGGCAATGCGTCCGCAGGCCGATCGGTTATACACATAGATTTCTTTCAACTCAAAGGAAAGACCCGCATCCACTTTCACATCCACCCGGGCCAGGCTGCGATAGAGTTCGATCTCATTGCCATCCAACTGCGCAACGGTTTTCTCCCCAACACTCTCTCCGCACATGGGTATGTAGCGATATTGCGGATTCGTAATATCCGTACTCCACAAACCGGTGTTCTCGCTTACGATATGCATCAGGAAACTGTCCTTTGGCTCACCCTGATGCACGCCCGAAGCCATGTAAGCCGTAATTTCCTTCCGGGCATTAGCCAGGAGAACATAGCGGTAGTAGTCGTTGTTGTTCTCTACCGTAACCGTAAATTCCTTTTTCGTATAATCGCCGACTACACCACGTATGTCCGACTCCTTGACAGGAATGTGATAGTCAAACTCCAGTTGGGTATATACTTTCTTGAATGCCAACAGGTCGATCGTTCGAACGATACTCTCCAGGCTGTCGTTCAATGTACGCGTAGCCAATCGGCTGGCGTCTCTGAAATAAAGGGTAATCATCCCCTTGGGCGGTAAAGGAGGGATAATAATTTTCTCCTCCCGAACACATCCCGTATCTACTCCAAGGAAAAGGAGGATACAGCATAACATACAATACAAAATACGAGACATAACTACTAACTTTTTCTTTCTTTGGTTTCAATTCAATTCAATTCAATTCAATTCCCCGGATTGCCTTATCAACTTCCATCCATTGACATAAATAACAATAATCGCGGGGGAGTTTCGGTTCAATTCATATCTGATATCAAATTCATACGTCTTTTTAAAATCTATGGAAGCGCCCATTTCATTGACTGCCTGAATCAATTCCACCAGGTTTTCCTTCACAACGACCTCTCCGGTTTGTTTGTTTACCAAACTCAGCAAGGGTTGCCTGTCGGCGGTGAGACGCAAAACGGTTATAGAGGATTCCAAGTCCCCATTCTGTTCCTTGTTTATTGTACAAGGCTGAGTATAGACAAAATCCCGGCAAGCGGCAAAGTCATTGTCGAATTTGTATATACCGTTGTTATCGGCAATATTTACCTTGTAATCATATTTCGCAGTAAGGGTAGAATCCATACCGGAAACCGTCATATTAATCTTATAGGTATTTTTCACGAGATCCAAACGTATGAACTGATTGTTCATTTGCAGGACCTCTATGGTGTTGTTTCCTGTGTGTGTGGCAAAAAACAAGGAAGTAAGCTCGTCTTCCACCTCATCGTTTTTTATACATTCCAGAGAAATCCGAAGTTCCTCGAATGTGGTTTGTCCCGCTATGAGAGCAGATGATATGGCATAATGCTCCTTCAAATTCCCCCAGGCAACAAATCGGTAATATCCGGATTTCAGATCCGTTACAGTCATAAAATAGTCCGGCCCTATCTGTGGCGTTTCATCTACGTATTCTTTTATAAACAGGCCGTTTTCGTCAAAAACAAACAAATTCATCCGCGCAATATCATCAGGGTCTATCCCCTTGCTTTTTTGTGAAAGTAGGGATTGCTCGTAGTTAAAGTAAATCCGCTTATCGGATATGCAATCCGATAAATTGTCCTGGATGCAGGACGGGAATGTCGCCGATACCAGTAACAGCAGAAAAACATAGATATAATGTGTTTGCTTCATTATCTTTTTTGTTCAACTTTTTTAATACCCTCTGTCGGATTATTGAGTTTAAAATGCAGACAAAGGCAAGGCTTTGCCTTTGTCTGCGCATAAACACATCATTTATGCTTTTTATTAGTCTTTACCCAACGAGGCGTCTTGAGTTTTCAATTGCCATTGTTGAACATCGATATTTACTTTGAGGGCGGCAGTACCACCTATTTCGAGCGTAGGATCTTCCAGCTCAGGAAGGGGTTCTCCCAAACGGACAACCTGTTCAACCGTTACTCTATAATAATCGTTTCTATACACATTATACTTCTCACCAGGATTCAGGAATACGCGATAGAAGCAAGTGCAATCGGTATATTCCTTATAGTCTAATCCCTTATCTGTTTGATAAAGATCTGCTTCAGTTTTGTCCGTAAAGTAATAATAGGTACCCCCATTGTTAAAGACATAGAGTTTACTAATATCTTTCGCCGTGTTTGTGGTAGCTGTAACTTGGGAGTTTGCATAGGAATGAGTAAACTCAGGCGTGAATTTTGCGCTTACCAGGGCATAGGTCAATTCGCCTTTCAGCTTCTGTTCATTTGTATTTTCAAGTACATAGGCTGGCGCAAAGGACATGATGTCACTCGTATTTGATGAGGTGGTTACTTCTTTGAAATCATCAAAAGCATTAGCGGCCCAAGTCGAATTGTTTTTGAAATCGTACGTCCATCCGGAGATAAAGTCTGTCGCATAACTAAGTGTATTGTTCGTAATCACCGCACTGTAGTTGGGGTCAAGGTAGTAGCTCCCCACTTTTTGAGGGAATGGGAAGAATTTCGTATTTATCTGCCCCATGGCAAACTTAAGAGTGGCATCCACCGTCATACCGTTGGCTGTTTTTTTGACAGCCTCATCCTCAAAAGTTTTACTGGTTTCAAGCGTTACCTTGGCAACGAAACGTTTCACATCCACATTCACCTCTGTTCCCGTCTTTTGTGCAATAGTCGTTACAGGTGACTTTGTTTCGTCACTGAACATCGGGAATCCACCGGAAGCAGGATAAAGCGCCTGCAATTCAGTCAGAGTCTTCAACTCGTAGACGGCGGCCACACCCTTCGTTTTAATATCGTCGTGAAGGCCCTGTGGCAAATTCACCCCAACGTACACAGACTTACTACCGATAGGAGCGTTGTAGAAGGTGGCGTTGTAGCTATTATCACCATTTTCCGTAAAAGGATTAGGATTCGTAGTCGTAAATATAGTATCCGCTTCAGCTTCTGTAGCCGAGCCGAAAATAAATAAGCTGATTTTATTAATTGCTATTTCGGCATCTACGGCATTCGAATCATCAACAGCTTTGGTGGTAGCCTTGTTGTTGATAGTAATCGTCAGACTGCCACGTTCAGTTGTAGGCTGAAGTGTGGGAACTGTGGAAATAATTTCCTCGGAGGAACAAGCGGTCATACCGACTGCGATGGTTGCGATTGCAACAAAAAATTTAAATGTCTGTTTCATTTTAGTCATTTTTAAATACATCAATTAGAATTAGTTTACTTTTAATTTCTCTTTTATAAATAGTTTATATTAATTAACCAATAATTTATCGGCTTCTTCTTTTTTATGCAATTCGTCCAGGTTTCTCAGCGCCACCTCCAGTTTGTCTTCGGCGGCACGCCGGAACAAATTTTTGGCTCTTGCATAGTTGTTCTGCATCATACTCAATACGCCTAAATTATTGTAATAGGCCGGCGTATTTTTCTTTGCCTTTTGCAGATAACGCTCTGCATTTACCAAGTCTTTCGCCAATAAAGCCGATGCGGCAGCATTCAAGTTGGCTACCGGGTCGTTGGGGAATATACGTACGGCGGTTTCAAACACAGATATAAATTCCTTACTTCCTTCGGGATAGGTATTTGCCAAGAGGAACATCTCATTCAGGCTAAGTTGCTGGGGATGTACCTTGATAATTTGTTTGGCCTCTTCGATATTGAATCCCCTTACGGTATATTCTATCCGGCTCACCACGCGGCGCAGTCTGGGATAAAACTCCTGCAACAATCGTTGATAGACAGCGCCTCCACCCAAAGCCTTAAGGCGTTCTTTGCGTGCATCACCGAAGGAAGTCCGGATAATCGACACGATGGCGCCTTTGGGCTCGATATAGGAATTCTGCACCATCCGGGTCAGTTCCTCCCAGTCTTCCCCACCGTTGCCTATACGGTATAAATAGGGGGGGATACTGCTTCGCCTGGAGAGGTAGTTGCGTAACGCTTCCGCCCGGTTGTGGGAAAGTTGATTATTCATCTGCACATTCCCTTCGGGAGAGGCAAAACCGGTAATTGTCACTCCGGTCACCTGAAGATTGGCATCGCTGCGCAATTCTTTCAGGATGGATTCTATTTTAGCCAATTCGCGCGGGTTATCACCAAAGAAGGGATTAATCTCCGTCTGTGCTACTTCAAAGTCCAGGAAGACGTTGTTCGATTCGCTACGGGCCTTTAGGGTTTCTACCTCCGGGCGCAGATAGGCTACACCGGGCATGACCCGATAAGGATACCTTCCTTCCAATACGATTCTGTCGGCCACTTTTTCAGATGCAATCTGCGGTTCAAAGCCCGCACAACCACACAAATCGGAAACGATATGCATGTGTGCATCCTGCATCCACTTCTCAAACGCAACAGTCTGGTTGTAGCGATACACCTTTTGGCTGTTCTTGTCCAGTCCGATCACCCGGTAATATGCATCTTTTGCCCGGCGAGCTTGCTTTTTGTCCAGTTCTATCTTTCTCAAAAAGACCTTCTGCCGTTGGCTACCGTTAATCAGTAAAGGGCGCATCTCCATTTTTTCTCCTTTTGCTCCCATCACTACGGGTGTCAGCAACAAGGAACGTTCCGTTCCGATCGTCAGCAGACTTAGGTCTAATTCCATAACCAATTGGAGCGAATCGTCCACCTGTTTGAGTTGCTGTATCTTCACGGGAATCCGCTCTTCAAAAATACGTTGGGCGGCAAGTGGCGTCATCCACATGCCCAGGGGCAAAAGCCCTGCGATTATTTTTGTTATCACTCTTCTCATTTCTCCGCTCACTTCATTATATAAATAAGACTTACGCCTGCTTTGGTGGGGCCAAAATAGTTCCGTGTCGAGTCGGTAAGCTTGGTGGCGCATTTTTCGCAGGGATACTGCGCATGGGAGAGGTAAGCGTAGCCCAATCCCAGCGTGGCTTCCAGGCTCCAGCGCGGGTTCAGCACCCATTGATACCCGTAGGAAATACCGCCTCCGTAGAGATTACCCTCATAGCGGAAGTTCTTCAATCCGAGTTGGGATATACCGCCTAGGTTATAGGCGCCAATGTGCACATGCAAACCCCAGAAATGGCCGCTAAATTTTTCGCACAGCCAGTAACGTATTTCCGGTTGAATCAGCCAGTGTTTCAATTTCTTGTCGCCGGCAAAATCCCAGGGATTGTAATTCACCGGCAAATCAATGCTCCATTGAGGCGCCAGGCCTACTTCCAGGCCCAGATTTACCGTGGTTGTTATGTCGTATAATAAGTTTGACTTCACGCCTGTTTGCTGAGCGGAAATGTTCGGGAAACCTATTACAGTCATAAGAATCACCGAAACATACCATCTCTTACCTATCCTAGGTAACAGGAGGGAAAAAAATTTATTCATTTTCTGATTCGTCATTTTCATTTCTTTTCAATAAACGCTATTTTTTTAAAAGACAACTTATTTTATTTGCAAATGTACGGTCTTACATCTGCACAATTGTATTCAATTCTCGCAATTCTATATTCAATTTTCCTACATTCGCGTTTTTTTTTCATTTTTAGCTCTAATTACGAATTTCGTTCACTTTCTATGAAAGGATTTACCGGAATTATGCACAATCCATCCTGCATGGGTCGAACGGGACGACTACCGCCGGTGGAAAAGCCCCGATAATTCACATTTCGGGATGCTACACATCAAAAGTAGTGATTTTATTCCATATCTTATAAATTCATGCACCAAATAGATAGAAACAGTGCGGATAAAGCCCGGCTCGACGCCGATCCCCCGGGCGACAAACCGGACATTCGCCCGAAAGCGGGAAGAGACCTTTTGCACCCCGGAGGACAAAAAAGCCTTCTGCGGCGGCCATCGGGGGAAAAAATCCGTACATTTGCGATAGATTGTCTGACGTTTTATAACATATTGTCCAATGAATGCAATACATTACGCCGAGTTGATTCACCGGCAAGCCAACAAATACAACGGGCGCACGGCGCTGAAATACCGTAACGAAGCTACCGGGAAATGGGAAAATATCTCCTGGCGCAAATTTTCCGACCTTGTCCTGCTTACGGCCAAGGCCATGGCAGGAATGGGGATAGCGGAAAAGGAAACCATCGGACTGTATGCGCAAAACATGCCGCAGTGTCTGATTACCGATTTCGCGGCCTACGCCAACCGGGCCATCCCCGTGCCGATGTACGCCACCAGCTCTCCGGCGCAGATAGCCTATATTGTTCGGGACGCGGAGATCTCCACCTTGTTTGTGGGCGAACAATTGCAGTACAACCATGCCTTTATTGTTCGGAAGAACCTTCCGGGCTTGAAGCGGTTGATTGTTTTCGACCCTGCCGTACGCCTGAATCCGGAGGATAAGACGTCGATGTATTTCGACGATTTCATTCACCAGGGCGACAACGGACACGCCGAAACAACGGTGAACGTGCGCATGAAGGCGGCCACGGCCGAGGATGTAGCGACCCTTATCTATACCTCGGGGACCACGGGCGAATCCAAAGGGGTTGTCTTGCATCATTCCAACTTTATGGAGGCCATGCGCATACACGGCCTCCGCCTGCCCGTCATTACGGACAAGGAACATTCGATGTGTTTCCTTCCCCTGACGCATATTTTTGAAAAGGCCTGGACGTATCTCTGCCTGTACAACGGGGTGACGGTGGCCATTAACCGCGATCCGAAGATGATTCAACAAACCCTCGCGGAGGTGAGGCCGACCATGATGTGCAACGTTCCCCGTTTCTGGGAGAAGGTTTATACGGGCGTGCAGGATAAAATCGCCGGCTTCCCTTATGTTCTGAGGCAAATTGCCGGGGACGCCGTGGAAACCGGACGTCGGCACAACCTGGAATACAGGAACAAAGGACGCAAAGCTCCCCTTGGGCTAAGGCTGAAATTCGGGTTTTACGACCGCACGATTTTTGCTGCCCTGAAAAGGGTGCTGGGCCTTGAGCGGGGCGTGCTTTTTCCGGTGGCGGGGGCGCCTTTGTCGGACGAGGTGAATGTGTTTTTGCAGTCGGTCAACATCCCTTTGGCCTATGGTTACGGGCTGAGCGAGACCACGGCTACCGTTTCGTTTTGTCCGAGGGAAGGTTTTACGCTGGGCTCCATCGGGGTTGTGATGCCCGGCGTGGAGGTTCGGATAGACCGGGAGAATCACAACGAGATCCTGGTGCGGGGGAAGACCGTTTTCTCCGGTTATTACAAACGCCCCGAAATCAATGCCGAGGCCTTTACCCCGGATGGTTTTTTTCGCACCGGCGACGCCGGACGCCTCAATGGCGATACGCTTTTCTTTACCGAACGCATCAAGGACCTGTACAAAACCTCCAACGGGAAGTATATCGCCCCGCAAGCCATTGAAGCCCTGATGAGCAAGGATAAGTATATTGCGCAAATCGCCGTAACGGGCGACCGACGCAAATTCGTAGGCGCCCTCATCGTGCCCGACTTTGAGATGTTGCGCATCTATGCCCTGGACAAGGGGATAAACTGTGCCGACAACGAGGAATTGATCCGACACCCGGCCATTCTCCGCCTGATGGAATCACGCGTGGAGGGGCATCAGAAGGATCTGGCGTCTTACGAAAAAATAAAGAGTTTCCGACTCCTGCCTTTCCCTTTCACCATGGAAGCGAGGGAGTTGACCGATACGCTCAAGCTCCGCCGCCGCGTCATTATGGAGAAACATGCCGGGCTGATTGACGCCATGTACCGGGAGTAAAACCCCGGATTTTCCCCCTTCCGAAAGAGGCTGAATTTTCTGTGCACTCCGGCAAAATTTCCTGTGCACTCCGGCAAAATTTCCTGTGCACTCCGGCAAAATTTTCTGTGCACTCCGGCAAAATTTTCTGTGCACTCCGGCTTCGGCTCCTGTGCACAGGAGCAAAAGCCCCTTTCGCACGAAAAACGGAAAAATCTCTAAACCCCTTTTCCCCAGAGTTTTACAAGAGTCTTAGCCCAGACGTATACGAACAGGGGCAAAACCACTGTCACCAATCTATTATAATGGTAGGCCGCCTCGAAGTCCAACTGCACGGCAGCAACAATGGCCCGCGTGATTCCGCAACCGTAACACTCCCGGCCCCAGAGGTTCTTGATTAAGCAAAGGCTGTGCCCGCTGCGAAGGAATTCGGGGGGCAACATGTAAAGAAAAAAAGGGAACGCTGCTATACCAATAAACTTTATTCGATTAGAAACATTCCCTTTCATACGGCTTTCTTATAAAAGCGAGGCAAATTTCGAGAATTGTTGGTAGTTGTATTTCATCGCCCGGCTTTTGGCCGTGAAGATGTCGATAAGCCACCAGAGCAGACAGCCGTAGCAAGTGATGATTTTGAGAATGCCCAGGGTGACGTCGTTCAGCCAAAACCGCTCCCACCCCAGAAAGATGGCCAAAAGCAGGATCGTCGACGGCTTTTGGAAGGAGGCGCTGTGAAGAAACATCAGCTTGTCGCTTTCGATCGCTTCCAGTTTATCTCGGATGATCATTAAATCTTCCGGCTTGAAATTTTCAGCATGGATGCTGAGCCACATGTTTACTTGAGATTTATCCATATCTGCTTAAAGTTAAGTTTTCCTGCTTAAACGGCTGGCAGGATACGCCCCGTTTTTGAAATGGTTTCCGGTCTCCATTGGTTGTCGTTTCGCTCTCACCGGCGCGCACGGCGCATCCGGGATATGCCGGTGACAAAGCTAAAAATAATTCGCAGACTTTACGGTCGGCGTCCGTTAAAAAAACAGCGCCCCCTTCACCCGCATACGAAGGGTGTAAAGGGCTTGCGAGGCCGTGATGAAAAGGGTTTGCCGGTCTTTGCCGCCGAAACAGACGTTGGCCGTCCAGGCGGCCTCGACGGGGATGTGCTCGAGGAATTCACCCGCCGGGCTGAAAACCGTTACGCCCCGTCCCGTGAGGTAGATATTTCCTTGTTCGTCCAGGGTCATCCCGTCCGAACCCATCGCCGTGAACAACTGCCTGTGGGTGAGCTCCCCGTCGAACCGAATGGTGTATACGTAGGTCTTTTGCGCCCGAATGTCGGACACATAAAGCCGTTTGCCGTCGGGCGATCCAATGATTCCGTTGGGCTGTTCCAGGTTCGTGTCCACGCATCTGACGCTCCCAAGGTCGGGAGTCACGTAGTAGAGATACTCCCCCGGCTGCTGCATCTCAGGAGGGCGCGTCCAATAATCGCGCGCATAGAGAGGGTCCGTAAAATAGACACCGCCCTGGGGGTCCACCCAGAGATCGTTGGGACCGTTCAGCTTTTTGCCGTTAAAATCCTTCACAATCACCGTATGATTGCCCTCGGCGTCGAATCGCCACAGTTCATTGTCCCGGTCGGAACAGGCTATCAGGCGGTTTTGCCGATCGAAATAAAGCCCGTTGGCCCGTCCGGGATTTTCGTGGAACGTGGAGAGTTCCCCCCCCGTGGACCAGATAAAGATGCGGTCGTTGGGCTGGTCGGTGAAATAGACATTGCCCCAACGGTCTGCGGCCGGTCCTTCCGTAAAGCGAAACCCGTCGGCTACTTTCTCCACCTTGGCCCCCGGAGCAATCAGGCTTTCGCCCGTCTGCGCTTCCGCCGAAAGGGCAAACAAGCAGGCATAAATCATAAGTTCTCGTTTCATAACCTTGTTCGTATGTATTGTTTGTCACAAAGTTATACCTTTTCTCCGGATCCGGGCGCCGAGGCATGGACTTCCCCTCTTTTTCGCCCCCCTTGCTCGGTTTCCGGGAAATTTACGTAAGTTTGCAAGACTTGCGCAGAAAGATTATCGCATCAATGATTATGGACGAAAATTTCACAACAACAGAAGAATATAACGACCTTCCCGACAAACACCCAGACTATAAAACGCCCGGAAAAGAAGAGCATGTGGTGCATCACCTCTCCGGGATGTACAAGAACTGGTTCCTCGACTATGCTTCCTACGTCATTCTGGAACGGGCCGTTCCGCACGTCAACGACGGGCTGAAACCGGTCCAACGCCGGATCTTACATTCCATGAAACGACTGGACGACGGACGCTACAATAAAGTAGCCAATATCGTGGGACATACCATGCAGTTTCACCCGCATGGCGACGCCTCGATCGGCGACGCCCTGGTTCAATTGGGCCAAAAGGATTTGCTCATCGACTGCCAGGGGAACTGGGGGAATATCCTAACGGGCGACGGGGCGGCCGCTCCCCGTTATATCGAAGCCAGGCTCTCACCCTTCGCCCTCGAAACGGTTTTCAACCCGAAAACAACGCAATGGCAACCCTCCTACGACGGACGAAACAAGGAGCCGGTAACCCTCCCGGTGAAATTCCCCTTGCTGCTGGCGCAGGGCGTGGAGGGGATCGCCGTGGGATTGTCCTCGAAAATACTGCCTCACAACTTCAACGAACTGCTGGATGCCGCTATCGCCTATCTGAAGAAAGAACCCTTCAGGCTCTTTCCCGACTTTCAGACAGGCGGCTATGTGGACGTAAGCAAATACAACGACGGCGAACGGGGCGGCTCCGTGAAAGTTCGGGCCAAAATCAACAAAGCAGATGCCAAAACACTGGTCATCAGCGAGATTCCCTACGGCAAAACGACCTCCTCCCTGATTGAATCCATCCTGCGAGCAAACGATAAGGGGAAAATCAAAATAAAGAAAGTAGACGATAATACGGCAAAAGATGTAGAGATCTTGATCCATTTAATGCCCGGCGCCTCGCCCGACAAAACCATTGACGCACTCTATGCCTTCTCGGATTGCGAAATCAGCATCTCGCCCAACTGCTGCATCATCCGGGACGACAAACCCTATTTCCTTACGGTCAGCGAGGTCTTGCGCCATGCTGCGGATAACACCCTCGCCCTGTTGCGTAGCGAACTGAAAATTCAAAAAGCGGAACAGGAAGAAATGCTTTTCTTCGCCTCGCTGGAAAAGATATTTATCGAAGAACGGATCTATAAGGATAAGGAATTTGAAAATGCCGGGAACATGGACCAGGCCGTTCGCCACATCGACCGCCGCCTGGAAGCGTTTAAGGAGGGATTGATCCGTAAGGTGACACGGGATGATATACTGAAACTGATGGAGATCAAAATGGGACGCATCCTCAAATTCAATGCGGACAAGAGTAATGCCTTGATCGCCCGGATACGGAAAGAGATTAAACAGATAGACCACCATCTGAAAAATATGGTGGCCTATACGATAGACTGGTTCGTCAAACTAAAAGAGAAATACGGCGCAAACTACGCGCGGCAAACGGAAATACGGGACTTTGACACCATCGAAGCCGTGAAAGTGGTAGAAGCCAACGAGAAATTATACATCAACCGGGCGGAAGGATTCATAGGGATGTCGCTGAAAAAAGACGAGTTCGTGTGTAACTGCTCGGATATGGACGACGTCATTATCTTCTATCGTAGCGGGATCTATAAAATCGTAAAAGTATCGGACAAAATGTTTGTGGGGAAAGATATCATCTATATCAATATCTTTACGAGAAACGACGATCGTACCATTTACAACGTAATCTACCGGGATGGCAAAATGGGCTGTAACTTCATCAAACGCTTCAATATTACGGGAATCAACCGAGACAAAGACTATGTGCTGACAAAAGGAACGGAAGGCTCTCGTGTGATGTATTTCAGCGTAAACCCGAACGGAGAGGCGGAAACGGTGAAAGTGATACTCAAACCCAAACCCCGCCAGAAATTGCTCGTTTTTGAAAAGGATTTCAGTGAAATACCCATTAAAACGCGCGGAGCTATAGGAAACATCCTGACAAAGGCCGAAATACATAAGGTCACCTTGAAGCAAAAAGGAAGATCTACCATCGGAGGACGTCAGGTGTGGTTCGACTGGAAAACCCTACGGCTCAACTATGACGGGCGCGGAGACGAGCTGGGTGAGTTCCAAAACGAGGATCAGATCCTGGTCGTGCTGCGCAACGCAGATTTCTATACCACCAACATAAGCCTGAGCAATCATTATGAAGACAATATATTGACCATAGAAAAATACAACCCACGCAAAGTATGGACCTCTGTTTTTTACGATGCAGACCAAAAATACCGTTACCTGAAACGCTTCCAGCTGGAAGCCGTTCCCAATCGCAGGCAGAATTTCATGAATGAGAATCCCGACAGCCGGCTGTTTTTGCTGACAGACGAGGCTTATCCGCGCATAGAAGTAGTGTTTGGAGGGAAGGATAGCGCCCGGGAACCTTTAATTATCGAAGCGGAAGAGTTTATCGGAATCAAAAGTTTCAAAACGAAAGGAAAGCGTATATCTTCTTTCGAAATACAAACGATCAATGAGTTGGATCCCGTACGATTCCCGGAAGAAGCGATACCCGCACAGCGGGAAAAGGGAGAAGAAGATGATAAGCCGGAAGGTCGCGAAGACCCGGGAGCCATCAAAAGCCATTCGGATATTATCGACGAAATCACCGGACAGATGAAATTATTTGATGATTAAACACGTATGAAAAGGATTATCGGATACCTGTGGGTGTGTTTCGTTACCCACCCTCTTTTGGCACAATACCACAACGAAGAAATTCAACGGGGTATGAACGAAGGGACCTTGATAGGAATCGGCACATCACAGATAAGGGATACGTATCTTTCTCCGTTCAATTATGCCGGTTGGGGAGCGCGTATTTTTAACGAACGGATGACCTTCTTCCGTGAGATGCGGTTTTCGAGGCAGCAAATCATTAGTGTAGACATATCCTCCACGGAAAATCCGGCAGAGAATGTGAATGATTTCGGAGCATTTGTCAATTACTCCTTTGCCTATCATTATCGCCTTCAGGCCGGAGCAAACTTCCGGCTATTGACAGGCGCTTCCGCTCACTTGATGGGTGGTTTTATCTACAATACGCGAAACGGAAATAATCCCCTGTCGGCCAAGGTGGATGTCGATTTAAATTTCTCCTTCCTTGCCTTGTATAGATTCCGGATCAACGGACGTCCGGTTGTTTTGCGCTATCAGGGCGACCTTCCGCTGGTGGGCGTCTTTTTCGCTCCGCATTACGGGATTTCATATTATGAGATATTTAACGCAGGTAATATGGCCGATGTTATCAAGTTAAACTCCTTTCACAACAAATTTAGCCTGAAGACCCATGTGACGATGGATATACCTGTTCACAACGCCACGCTTCGCTTAGGCTACCTGAGCAGTCTGTATCATTCGGACATCAACGATATAAAAACGCATATCCTTTCCAATACGTTTATGATTGGCTGGGTAAAACAGTTCATGCTGAGATGAGACGCTCTTGTATCACTTATCTTTCCTGTCTTTTCTTCCTTACGGCGGTAATTTTCTTCTGTTGGGGATGTGAAATGGAGGATGAATTTGAAACATCTCCCTTCCGCAATTTTGAGGCTTGCTGGAAATTGCTGGATGAGAATTATTGTTTCTTCGACTACAAAGAGGTTGACTGGAACGCCACACACGATAAATACTTCCCCATGATTACCGATTCGATGACTGAGCACGAATTATTCCAAGTCTTGGCATCCATGACGCTGGAATTGCAGGATGGGCACGTAAATGTGGTTTCAAAATACTTTTTCTCTTCTTACGAAGGCTGGTTTCAATATTACCCTGCAAACTTCAACTGGAGCATTATCCAAAGTTACTATCAGAAGGGGGCGCGCGCCGGCGACTACGATGAAATACGTTACGTTCGTTTGTCGAGCGACAGGATAGGTTATATTTATTACGGCAGTTTTAATGAAAGTATATTAGAATCGGAGTTGAACAAAATATTTGATGCCTTTGAAGGCTGCAAGGGACTGATCATTGATGTGAGGGATAACGGAGGCGGTTCTTTAACCAATTCCGATCGTTTTGCCTCGCGTTTTCTCGAAGAAAAAACAGTATGCGGATACATCCAGCATAAGATCGGAAAGGGGCATCAGGATTTTTCCGAACCTTTTCCTCTTTACTTGGAACCCTCGGACGGGAATTTGTGGCTCAAACCGGTCATTGTGCTAACCAACCGGAGATGTTTCAGTGCGGCGAATAATTTCGTCAGTAAGATGCGCATCTTACCAAACGTAAGAACCTTAGGCGGCAGTACAGGTGGAGGAAGCGGTTTCCCCTTCACCTCCGAATTACCCAACGGGTGGCGCATTCGTTTCTCCACCAGTCCCATCTTGGATGTTGACAAGCAGCATACCGAGTTTGGCATAGCCCCGGACATTCCCGTAACACTTTCCCCCGATGATATAGAAAGGAATAAAGACACGCTTATAGAAACAGCCATTCAATTATTGCTGGCTTCGGACTAACCTCCCGGCTTCATAGCGCTTTTTTACATATCCTCCAAGGATAAGTAAACCCGGTTAACCCGATAGGAGGGTAACAGTTTATAGTTGAAAAATTGCACCTTCTTAACAAACTGCTTCGGCTTGAAATCGGCCTTCTGTCGCCTTACTTCTACTGCGATTGCTTGTTTTTTTCTCAATTTCAGTGCGATAATATCAATTTCAATTTCAGGTTGATTGCCCTTTGCTTCCCACCAGGAACCGATGTTATGGTAGTGAAAGCTTTCGGCGAACTGTTGCTTAAAATATCTTTCCAACATCGTAGCCGAATAAGTCGGATAATCGGCTCGGATGATATTCTGCAGGCCTGTAAAATCTTTTATTTCAATCAGGGAACGATAGCGATCGAAATAATTAAGCCAAAACCGGATAAAGTTATCCGGTATCTCATACCGGACGGTTTTGCTTCCTTCCTTTGCCAGTATCGGGCGTTGTCGGACAAGAATGTTATAATCTTCCACCAGTCGTTTGATATGCCCGCCGATACGTTGATCGCCTATGGCCTCTTCTATTTCGGGCTGCGTAGTAATACCGCCGGAAACGGCGCTTAAAATCGAAAAATAGGTGATATGATTTTTCCCCAGATCTTCCGTCAATAAACGTTTGCCTTCGTCGATAAAGGGGGAGTTTTCCTGAGCCATAAATGCAATCATTTCATTTACGCTTAATGCCGTGTGGTCACATAACAGTTCAACATACTTGGGCACGCCTCCGGTGAAGGAGTAGAGAGCAAGCAGATCGTCGTTCGTGTATGCCGGGTTACAATCGTGTATAATTTCTTTTAGCGTCGATAATTCAAATGCCGATAATCGGATGAGGCAGTCTGCCCTTCCGAAGAACGGCTCTTCAACGTCCCGGAATAGGCTCAACGTGGCCGAATGGATAAGACCGGAAACAATCAGGTTCATTTTAGACTTTTCCCGGTAAGTATCCCATATCCTCTGCATGTCGCCATAGACCGATTCGTTGATATTATAAAACTCCTGAAACTCATCAATGACAAGGTTGAAGGGCCGACTTACGGCCAGCGTCATTAAATATTGAAACAATGACCGGAATGTGCGGATTTTTTCCCGAACAGCTATTTTGAGCGATTGAGTAATGATCGGGATAAATTCGGAACAAAGCATTGCTTCCTTTTTGCGGCTGATGAATAAATAAACGGTGGGCAAATCTCTCACCGATTTCAGGATAAGCGTTGTTTTCCCTGTTCGTCTTTTTCCTGTTACGATTGTCAGGCGGGAATGGTCATTAAACGACAGATTTTGCATTCGCCGCAGTTCTGCCGATTCGATTGTTCGAGTATAAAATTTCATTTTGTGATTTGCTGCGAATTCGCAGCCGCTCGGCTGCGAACTTGCAGCCGCTCGGCTGCGAAAGTGCAGTCGCTCGGCTGCGAAAGTGCAGTCGCTCGGCTGCGAAAGTGCAGTCGCTCGGCTGCGAACTTGCAGCCGCCCGGCTGCGAAACTTCTTCAAAAGGGGCGAAACTATATCGTATAATACGC
>JAITKB010000077.1 GCA_031278605.1 Tannerellaceae bacterium | reverse complement strand
CCGCAGGAATCCCCTGAAACGCCGCTTTGACCCAGAGGTGGGCGACAAGATAAAGGAAATCGTAAACAGCAATTACCATGATTTTACCTCAACCATCGGCTTCTCCTATACGCCCCGGTTCTATTACCGTATGCACGGACGGCGGAAGGAATATATTTATTCCCATTACCCTAGCGTGTCGGTGGAGTTTGCAAAAGCTTTTCCCGGCATATGGAACGGCGAAGGAGATTACGGACGACTGGAAACCGATGTGCAACAAAGCATCTCGTTGGGATTGCTGCAAAGACTCAACTTCCACGTGAGCGCAGGACTGTATACTTCGAAAAAATCGTCCTACTTCGCTGATTTCCGTTATTTCACCCGCCGGAACTTCCCCGACACCTGGGATGATCAGATAGGCGGTGTGTTCAATTTGCTCGGCAGGGAATGGTTTTATGCTTCCGAGCAGTATGCCCAGATGCATCTGATGTATCAAAGTCCTTTCATCCTGCTTCATCTTCTGGAAAAGGATGCTTCCAAATATGTTTTTGCCGAACGTCTTTACTTCAGCCAATTATGGACTACCGCCCTGCCTTCCTATACGGAGACCGGCTACGGGATAGGGAATCATTTGTTCAACATTGCGTTGTTTGCCGGATTCAGGGGGCTGAGGTATCAGGGCGTGGGGATTAAGTTTGCCTTTGAGTTGTTTTGATTCGTTGTGTCCGACGGAAGAAGAAGGGGGAAGGTTGTGTCTTCCGGTGCGGGGATGGGTCTCAGGGGTTTTGCCGTCAGGATACCGATGCAGTTTTTCCCGCCTTCTACGTATGCTTTTAGCGATTCTTTGTGGACGATCACTTCTTTGGCCGTTGAAGAGGCGTGAATAAACGTGAGGGTTTCCCCTTGCCTTGTGATAATCCCCACGTGCGAAATATCCAACCCCGGTATGGCGGTAGCAAATCCTACCACGTCGCCGTTATTTATATGAAGGGCAAAAGAATCTATTTCCTGTTTGGGGATCAAGTAATAGTAATCCGTCCGGGAGTTTATCTGCTGTTCGGCTTCCCGAATGGAAGCGATGAGCGAGGTATCGGCTTTGAGTTGGCGATAGCTGTCGGGGTGCGACGACATGAAATCCAACTGAAAGCGATGGGGTATTCCAAGGGCGTCACTTCGGGTATATGCCAGGATTTGTTTCCTGTCGTTTTCATACAACCAGTCGGAGGTGTAATGCAGCCGGTCGACATATCCTGTGATAATTCCGTTGCGGTAGCGTATGTTACGAAGCTGGTTGAGGTATTTTTCAAACGTGGCGTCACCTTCGGCCAGGGTGCGTGCGAGGGCAATCACATTTTCCACGAAGGTAAAACAGTCCAATTCCCGGAGGTTTGCTACAAGTCCTTCCGGCTCCTGTTCCAGGGTTGCTCCCACGTAGGGTGTACCCAGGAAGAAGGTTGCGGTTTCCAGCAGAAGGGAATCGAACGGCAGGGAATCTTTCTCTTCCATAAACGCGAGGTAATGGTTGAACACTTCGCGGTCGTCGGGCGTACAATACAGGGAATCCGTTTGTCCGTAAAGCAGGGGGGAGATAAGAAATAATGCGGCAAGGAGATTTGTTTTCATGGGGATATACGGTATATAAAGTGGGTTAATCGGAGCGAGTTTGAAGCAGCTCCTTGAGTTTAAACAGTTCGTCACGATAGTGTGCGGCTTCGAGGAAGTTGAGTGTTTCGGCGGCTTCTTCCATCAGCATTTGAACGTATTCGATGCTTTCTTCCAACTCCCCACGCGTCATGTGCTTCACTACCGGGTCGAAAAGGGGAGCAGGCTTCACCGGTTCCGTATAAGGTGTGGGCAAAGGCTCGTAGCGGGATTGTTTCTCAGCCAGCAGAGACAGTCCGGCTTTGATGATCTGCTTGGGTGTGATGCCGTGTTTTTCGTTGTAGGCAATTTGTTTGTCTCGCCTGCGATTGGTTTCTTCCATGGTAAGCCTCATGCTTTCGGTGATCTTATCGGCATAGAAGATCACTTTCCCGTTTACATTTCTGGCGGCTCGTCCGGCTGTTTGCGTCAGGGAGCGATGCGAACGCAGGAATCCCTCCTTGTCGGCGTCCAGGATTGCGACCAGGGAGACTTCCGGCAGGTCCAGACCTTCACGCAGGAGGTTTACGCCGATCAACACATCGTAAATCCCTTTGCGCAAATCATCCATGATACGGATACGCTCCAGGGTTTCCACATCGCTATGGATGTAGTTGCAGCGTACGCCGATGCTAAGAAGGTAGGTTGTCAGTTCTTCCGCCATGCGTTTGCTGAGCGTGGTGACCAACACCCGTTCGTTCATGGCGGTGCGTTGTTCGATTTCTTCCATCAGGTCGTCTACCTGCGTCCTTGCGGAGTGGATTTCGATGGGTGGATCCAGCAACCCGGTTGGTCGAATGACCTGATCTACGACGATTCCTTCGCTTTTTATCAGCTCATAATCGGCGGGTGTGGCGCTCACGTAGATGGCCGAGGGCGTGAGCGATTCAAATTCCTCGATTACCAGGGGGCGGTTATCCAGTGCGGCCGGCAGGCGGAAGCCGTATTCCACCAGGTTGATTTTGCGCGAACGATCGCCGCCGTACATGGATCGTATTTGTGGGATGGTGACATGACTTTCGTCCACCACCAGGAGGAGGTCTTGCGGGAAATAATCCAGCAAACAATAGGGTCGTTCGCCGACTTCCCGTCCGTCGAAATAGCGCGAATAATTTTCTATTCCGCCGCAATATCCCACTTCCCGAATCATCTCCAGGTCATGGGCCACTCTTTCGTAGAGGCGTTTGGCTTCGTATTTCCGTCCGGCTTTCTGAAACAGTTTCATTTGTTTTTTCAGGTCTTTGCTGATGAGTCGGGCGGCGCGTTCGATTCGTTCTTGTGTGGTGACAAACAGGTTGGTGGGATAGATATTCAGTTTGTCCTGTTCGTCGATTTCCTCTCCCGTGGTCGGGATGAAGGAGGCGATACGTTCGATTTCATTTCCCAGGAATTCAATCCGGTAGGCTATCCCGTCGAAGGATTCAATGGAGGGGAAGACGTCCACCGTATCGCCGTTTACCCGAAAGCTTCCGCTATTGAAATCCACTTTGTTGTTCACATACATGGCTTCCACGAAGCTTCGCAGCATCACATCCCGGTTCAGTTTCATGCCTTTTTCCAGGTGGACAACCTTCTCGGCGAATGCCCTGGGATCGGCCATGCCGTAGAGGCAGGAAACGGAGGAAACCACAATTACGTCCCGTCGTCCCGAGAGCAGGGAAGCGGTTGTTCGCATGCGGAGGCGGTCAATTTCCTGATTGATCTGAAGATCTTTCTCGATGTAGGTGTCCGAGGCGGGCAGATAGGCTTCGGGCTGATAATAATCGTAATAGGACACAAAATATTCTACGGCATTGTGTGGGAAGAAGGCTTTGAATTCACTGTAGAGTTGGGCAGCCAGGGTTTTGTTGTGGCTCAGCACCAGGACCGGGCGGCCGAGGCGTTGTATGACATTGGCAATGGTAAAAGTCTTGCCCGAACCGGTTACTCCCAGCAGGGTTTGGTAGGGTGTTCCCTTGAGCAGACCATCCGACAAAGCCTCGATAGCTTCCGGCTGATCCCCCATAGGGCGGAAGGGGGAAGAGATTTCAAAATTCATCAATCCTCGATTGTTTCCTCCGGCATGACG
>JAITKB010000049.1 GCA_031278605.1 Tannerellaceae bacterium | reverse complement strand
GCGTATTATACGATATAGTTTCGCCCCTTTTGAAGAAGTTTCGCAGCCGGGCGGCTGCAAGTTCGCAGCCGAGCGACTGCACTTTCGCAGCCGAGCGACTGCACTTTCGCAGCCGAGCGGCTGCAAGTTCGCAGCCGGGCGGCTGCGATTTCGCAGCAAAATGAACAAAGTCGGCAGACCGGTAGACAAGATTCCGACTGCAGGCGTTCCACACGCTGTTTTGCAACGACAAGATCCGACTTATCCCTGCGGGCGCTATACTTTTCCCACAGGCAGGTGAACCAATTACAATTCGCTCTGTGAATTTATTTTTGAAAAATGAATATTTGTAGCAAAAGCGAGTTGATTTATGAATCACACAGGCGAAAATACAACAAGATAGCAGAATAGTGCTATCTTTACACGCTCTAAAACGATATAGAAACATGTCTGTTGTTATTTATCCTTCTTATAATTATAAAGAATTTAACCATTTCGTCCGAAATCTTCCTGCCCGCTTTGCGGAAGAAGGTGAATCTTTCTATAAAGAAAGAAATGAAGTCAAGTTGTTCTATGTCGGTGACAGGAAAATCGTTGTGAAATCCTTTAAAGTGCCGCATTGTCTGAACCGGCTCGCATATACTTTTTTCCGATCTTCCAAAGCGCGTCGTTCGTATGATTACAGCCTCGAAATCATTGCACGGGGTTTTCATGCGCCGGCACCGATAGCCTATATTGAAACATTTGAAATGGGATTGCTGAAAAACAGTTATTATATCTCCGAATATACCGGGGGAGTCACCATGCGGAAGGAATTTAGCTTTATCTACCCCTACACAAAGGAAAAAACCGCCACATTGCTCGCCTTTGCCGCCTTCACAGCCCGCCTGCACGATGCCGGTATCTATCACAGGGATTATTCTAACGGAAACATCTTATACACAAAGAAAGAAAACGAAGCGTTTCATTTCGAGTTGGTGGACGTCAACCGGGTACAGTTCTGTCGTGTGAATTGGGAAAAGGGCTGCAAATCGTTCCGCCGGCTGGATATGTCGGTAGAAATGCTCCGCACTGTAGCAACGGAATATGCCCGGCTGAGAAACCTGGATATGGGAAAAACAATAACACAAATAATAGCTTGCAACCTCAAAACAATGAAACCCTATACCTCATTCGATCTTTAACCGTTAGCCTTTAATCTCCCGCTTCTCGATACATTTGGATATCGCAACAAATTTGTAGTACATATTCAACACGGCATAAATAAAACCCGCCTTCCCATCCCAAAAGCCTCCTTTGAAGAAATACGAGTGTATGAACCGGTAAGCCGGTTTGAATATCAGCCGTCCTAATCCCACATTCCGGTTCTTGCTCCGTTCCATTTCCCGATTGGTGTACTTGTTCATTTTGGCTATCATGGCGTTGATGCGATTGGTGTCCAAGTGGATAAAAGCAAGCTCTTTCCGGGCAGGCAATTTGCGGATGCGACCGTTGATCTGAGGGCGGGCATGAACCGTAGGAGGCCAGGTTACGAATTTGTCTTTTCTGAAAAAGCGCAACTGATAGTCGGGAAAGGAAGAGCGCATATACTTATTCATAAAGAAGTTTCTTCGCGGCACAAAAAGGGCGTCGACCGGGTTCGATTGTGATACGCTACGGTATAGATAATCTTTAAGGGCGGAAGGCACAATCTCGTCCGAATCAACGACGAAGACCCATTCTTTCGTTGCCTGCCTGATGGCAAACGTCCGCGCCGGTTCCGGAATCCCTCCGCAAGGCTCGTGCAGCACGATAGTCGCTCCGTATTCGCGGGCAATCGAAAGCGTATTGTCGCTACTGTACATGTCACAAAGAATAATTTCGTCGAATCCCTTTACGGATTCCAGGCATTGGCGAATAACGCCTTCCGAATTGAGCGTATGTATAACTACCGATATATCCATGATTTTGTTTTTTATGTACCACAAAGATATTTTTTTCGTCCAAAACTCAAACAAACCCTTCACGCTTCTTTTTTTTACGTAAGTTTGCGGTATTCTCATTCAAAAATCACATTATCATGAAACAGAACAGAAGAACATTTTTCAAACAAGGACTGGCAGGCGCTTTATTGCTTGGTTCGACCCCGTTGCTGAAAGCCTCGGCTGCGGATGTTATCCCACCGAAAGCCCCTAAAAAAGCCAACCCTTTCTTTTTGGGAATGGCCGGATACACCTTCGTGAATTTCGATTTGGAAACAACCCTGAAAACCCTGAAACGTCTCGATGTAAAATACCTTTGCATCAAAGACTTTCACCTGCCCCTCAACAGCGGGGAGGAACAAATCAAAGCCTTTCACAGCCAATGCGCCTCGTATGGCGTAACAGGATATGCCGTAGGCCCCATCTACATGAGAAGCGAAACGGATATAGACAACGGCTTTGCTTATGCCGAAAGAGTAGGCGTCAAACTGATAGTAGGAGTTCCCAACTATGAACTCCTTCCTTATGTGGACAAGAAAGTAAAGGAATACGGTTTTCATTACGCCATCCACCTGCACGGCCCGGACATAAAGGTATACCCCGATGCTACCGACGTATGGGAACATACCAAAGACTTAGACCCGCGCATCGGTATGTGCCTGGACATCGGACACGATTTGAGGAACGGATGTGACCCCGTGACCGACCTGAAAAAATACCACACACGCGTATTCGACGTACACATCAAGGATGTGACCGACTCCTCCAAAGCCGGCACAGGCATCGAACTCGGACGAGGCAAAATAGACTTCCCCGCCTTTGTCCAAGCCTTGCGCGAAGTGAACTACACAGGGGCTTGCAGTCTGGAGTACGAAAAAGACATGAAAGACCCCTTCCTCGGAATTGCCGAATCTATCGGCTACTTCAAAGCCATCAGCGATTACGTCTAATGGCCGGCATCCCCGAAGAGGCAAAAGCATTCCCTGACTTTGGCCTCTTTTTTATTTCCACTCACCCTCACAAAAACATACATTATTATATATGAGATACTTTTTCATCGTACAAGGAGAAGGACGCGGACATCTCACACAGGCCATCTCCCTGTCCGGAATATTGAGGCGCAACGGACACGAAGTGGTAGAAGTCCTGCTGGGAGAAAGCATCGTGAGAGAAATACCCTTCTTCTTCAGCGAAAAGATCGGCTGCCCCAGCATACTCAGTTTTGCCACACTCTCTTTTAAATACCGGAAAAACAACAAACAGGTAGATATCCTGCGAACCATCCTTTACAATACGGAAATCAAACAGCTGAACAACTACAAAAAGAGCATCAACTTCATCCACCAACGCATTGTCGCACAGAAGCCGGACGTTATTGTCAACTTCTTTGAGATCTTATCCGGCATCGCCCGGCTGATCTATAAACAGAAAATACCGGTTATCAACATCGGACACCAATTCCTGCTGAACCACCCGGATTACCCTTTCGGGAAAGGGAACAAATACGAATACCGGGTGCTGAGACTGCATGTGTTGCTTAATAACATTTGCGGGAACAAAAGCCTGGCGCTTTCCTTCTATCCCCTGCGCGACTATCCCGACGAGCAAATCTTCGTGATGCCTCCCTTGTTGCGTAAGGAAGTCTTGGAGGCGCAGCCTACCGAAGAAGACTACATCCTCATTTACATGTTGAACCCGGGTTACGAAGACGAAGTGAGAGACTGGCACCGGCGAAATCCCCACGTCAGGCTCTACTGCTTCTGGGATAAAAAACAGGCGCCTAAGGAATGGAAGGTCGACGATTACCTGACCTTTTTCACCATCGACGACAAAAAATTCATCCGCTACATGGCCGGGTGCAAGGGGTACGTTTCTACTGCCGGATTCGAATCCATCTGCGAGGCCTTCTACTTAGGCAAACCGGTGATGATGATTCCGGCGCACACCGAACAGGAGATCAATGCACAAGACGCCGCCTCTAGCGGATACGGCATTGTTTCCGGCAAATTTGATATGGACAAACTTATTGCTTTCATGCACACCCGCCCCGCCGGCAACCCAGACTTCAAGGCCTGGGTCGATTCGGCGGAAAACGCCTTCCTCGGCCAGTTGCAATGACTTGGGCGACTAGGCGGTGAATCAGTCGCCCGGTTGTTTGCCGAGGTATTCTTGCAAAGGCTCCATGACTTTATTGAAAACCGCTTCGGGCGACAAGTGGGAGGTGTCTATCAGCAGGTTGTAATTCCGTGCATCATCTATATCGACACCGTATTGTTGTTTGAAGCGTAGCGCTTCGCTTTGTTTTCGTGCCGTCAGATGCAGGCTTGTTTCCTGCACGCTGGCGTAGGTTTCGTTTTTGCGGTCGCGGTCGCCGAAAATCCTTTCTGCAGCGATGCGGCTATCCACCAGCAGATGCAGCTTGAAAGCATCCGGCACGAAGTACCAGGCCATTCGGGAATCCAGGATGAGCGACCTGGGTTCTTTCCCGTACAGGGTCACCATGTTGTCACATTCCCGATCGAGTTCCGGGTGTGTTTCCATGTACTTGTTGAACTCCAGGGTGCTCATCCCGTATTTTTCGGCCAGTTGGCGTTGGATACTGCCCACGGAGACGATTTCCATGTTCAGCGCCAGGGCCAACTTACGGCATAACACGGTTTTGCCGCTCCCCAACTCGCCCGAAACAGCGATCTTCCTATCCATAGATTGTATTTTGTATTGATTCCGTTTTCATGGGGGGCAAAGATAAGCAATCGCTACATAGCCCAGTCCGAGGCGAAGTCATACTCTCCGGAGCCTATTTCGTACACGGCGTAGCCTGCTTGGGTTTCGACAAGGCGGATGCCGGGGACGGAGTGTATGGGAGCGCCGCCTTCCATTATCGGGCCTTTACCGTCTGTGGGGATATACACCCGTGCGATGGTATTGCCGGGGATGGTGACTTCCCAACGGAAAACTCCTCCGTCTTTCTTCCATGCGCTGGCAATGGGGCCACGCACCGAGTGATAGGAGGCCGTTACCCATTCCAGCCCCGAGAGGGGATAGGGCTTCAGTTCGATTTGCTTGAAGCCGGCGCTTCCGGGTTTGTTGCGGATGCCGGCCAGGTTTTCGTAGTACCATACGATGAGGTCACCCAGCAGCATGACGTGGTTGGCGGAGTTCATGGCCGGGTCGGCCGTATCGCCGTTCCAGAGTTCCCAGATGGTTGTCGCGCCTTTTTCGGCCATGTATCCCCAGCTGGGGTAGGTGCGATTGGTTGCTATTTGAAGAGCGAGGTCGGGCCGACCGTATTGGGTTAATCCGCGCATCAGCCATTGGATACCGACCAGGCCGGTGCTTACATGTCCGTTGAATTCCCCCAGGGTTTTCTCCACGATATGCCCGAAGACGGTTGCTTGGTCTTCTTCGTTCACCATGCCGTAGCACAGGGGGAGCAAATTGGCTGTCACCGTGTTGTTGCTGTAGTGACGGGTTTCCGGGTGAAGGAAGCGGGCGTTGAAGGCGTTTTTCACTTCTTCGGCTTCCCGGGCAAAAGCCTGGGCGTCGTCGGGTTTATCCAGGAGGCGGGCAAAGCCTTCCAGGAGGTACAACATCCGGTAGTAGAAGGTTGTCCCCAGTAGGGCGGCTTCGGTTTTGCGTCCGGGGTCTTGCGAGTGGATCAATTCAGGGGATTCGGGGGGCATACACCAGTCGCCGTAGGTGTCTTTGGTCAGGATGTGCTCGACCAGGTAGTGCTCCCGCATGTAGTTCATCCATTGCTTCATGGAGTTGTAATGCCGGGCAATCGGTTCCGGGTCGGCGTATTGTTCGTAGAGCATTTGGGCCATGATAAGGTAGGCGCCCGGCCAGGTCATGTTGTCGGTATAGACGCTCCAATAATTGGGGGCCACGTCGGGGATGCTTCCGTCTTCCCGTTGCGCCTGTTCGATATCGTCGAGCCATTTGGCGTAGAGGAGGTGGTTGTCGAAGATAAAGCTTTCCCCCAGGGAACCCACGGCGCGGTCGCCCAGCCATCCCATGCGTTCGTCGCGTTGGGGGCAATCGGTGGGCATTCCCCGGTAATTGCCGCGTATGCCCCAGTAGGCATTTCGGTAGACTTGGTTGAGGGTGGGGTCGGAGGTTTCAAAATGCCCGGTGAGGTCCATTTCGTCATACACCACCTTGCCTTGGAAATCTTCCGGGGCGGGTTGGCCGGGATAGCCCGAGACTTCCACAAAGCGGAAGCCGTGGTAGGTAAACGAAGGCTCCCAGACTTCCGGTTGATCGTCTCCCCGAAGGATATAGGTATCCGTCACCAGCGCTTCCCGGAGGTTATCCAGGTAGAGTGTACCGTCTTGTCGGAGTGTTTCGGCGAAGCGGAGTCGAACGGTTTGTCCTTTGTCTCCTTTTACTTTCAGGGCAAGCCAGCCCACCATGTTTTGTCCCATATCGAGGATGTGCACTCCCGGGGTCACTTCCCGTATTGACGTCGGGGTCAGGGTTTCCATCACTTGGATGTTTTTGTTTCGTTGGGCCTGGAGGGTTCCTCCGGGGGGCGACGTCACCTCGCACGACCTCCAGAGGCTGTCGTCGAATCCCGGACGACTCCATCCGGGCATTTCCATTCGGGCGTCGTAGGTTTCGCCGTCGAATTCGTTATTGGCTCGTATGGGTCCGTTGGCGGTTACTTTCCAGGAGGAATCGCTGAGGAGGGTTTGCCGGCTGCCGTCGGTATAGGTGATTTCCAGTTGCAGAATCAGTTGGGGGAAACCAAAGTGGCGAACGCCTTCGCGTCTCATGGAGAAAAAGCGTCCGTTGCCCAGGACCACGCCCAGGGCATTGTTGCTCCCGGAGAGGAGGGGGGTTACGTCGAAGGTATTATACTTCACCGTTTTCGAGTAATCCGTAGGCGTGGGCGAGAGGACCTGGGAGCCGATTCGCGTATCATTTATATAGGCTTCGTAAAGGCCCAGGCCGGAGATATACAGCGTGGCTTCCCGAAGGGTTTTATCCTCCAGGGTGAACTCCTTGCGGAAGTAGCGTGCGCTCAGGCGGGTTTTTCCCTGGAGGACGTCTCCGGGGAAACTTTGATTCAGGCCGATCCATTGCGCCTGCCAGTCCGCGGGCTGTGTGAGGCCCATGCGCCAGGAGGCCGGAGAGCTCCATGCGGAGGTCCCCCGGTTGGTAGTCACCCGTACTTTCCAGTAGCAGGTGGAGCGGCTCTCCGGCCTCGGACCCTGGTAGGGGATGTGAAGGGATTCGTCGGAGAGCACCTCCCCGGAGTCCCAGCAATCGCCCCGGTTGTTTTCCAGGTTTTCCGGGGAGGAGGCCACCAGGATGCGGTATCCGGTTTGTTGGAGGTTGCGGTGGCTGGAGGTCAGATTCCAGCTCAGCCGGAGCGGGAGGTCGATCCCTTGGGGGTCGATGCTGCTTTCGCAGCGCAGGTTGGTGACTTCAAGGCTTGCTTTGTCGCTGCAAGCGGTCCACAAAATACCTGCAAGAAGGCAAAAGGCAAATTGTTTTTTCATGGTCGATGCATTTTCTTACGTATTAAAGTATGGAGCAAAGATAGTGATTCCCCTCAGGCTTCCCGCAAATGGGGGGGGTTAGCTCCTGTGCACAGGAGCTGCAGCCGGAGTGCACAGAAAATTTTGCTCGAGTGCACAGAAAATTTTGCCGGAGTGCACAGGAAATTTTGCCGGAGTGCACAGGAAATTTTGCTCGAGTGCACAGGAGCAAAAGCCCCTTTTTAGCCCCTCGAAAATTTGCGTACATTTGCCGGAAAGAAGAATCCTTTATGAAACGTTTGCCCCCCTATCCCTGCCTTCTTTGGAGCCTTGTTTTCCTTGGCAGTTTCCTTTTCTTTGAGTTGAATTACCGCTACTGGTACCGGTTTATGGAGCAATACAGCCTCTTTCTGTACCGATGGGACTATTTCGCCGATCTCTGTGTCCAAGTCGGAGGATTCAACGCCTGGGTCACGGCCTGGGTCACGCAGTTTTTCCAACTCCCGTGCTTTGCCCCGCTTTGCTTGGCCGGTTTGCTGACGTTGCCGGGCGTGCTTTTCTCCCTGCTGCTGAAGCGGAGTTTCAACGAGTCTTCGCTTCGCGCCCCGCTGTTGAGTCTCTGTCCCTGGTTTCTTTTCTGGCTGTACCCGGTGGAGTCCATTGCCTTCCTTCTTGCGCTGACGGCCGGTTTGGGATCCGCCTGCCTGTATACCCGGGTGCGCAAAGCGCCGTTGCGTTACCTTGCGGGATTTGCCCTGATCACGCTGCTGTATCCGCTGGCCGCTCCGGCGCACCTTGCGGCAGCCGCGGGGATCTTGCTCTACGAATGTATCCGGGCAGCCCGGGGAGGGGGGGACAAGGCCGGACTCTGGGGTCTGGGCCTGTGCCTCTGGGCCTTGGTTTTGCCCCTGGCGGCCATGCGCACGGTGTACGTTGTCCCGCTACGCGAAGCGTTTCTCAGCAAACACCTCTTCCATCCGGAGTATCCCCTGCCTGCCTCCCTGTGGTATGTGGCGACTTCCTTCCTTGCGGTGGCGGGGCTGGCGTACGTTTTTCGCCGTCGCCAAGCCCGTCCCAGGGAAAAGCCGGCGTGTATTTCGCTTTTGGTTGCGGGCATGATCCTGGGCGTGGTCTTCGGCCGCCACCCGCTGGAACAGGCCTACCGTTACGACTGGCTGGCCCGTCAGGGAGCCTGGGAGCGCATCGCCCGAGACGCCTTGGAACATCCCGTGAAAGACAAAGACGCCCTGGTTTACGCCAACCTCGCCCATGCCTATTGCCGTAGCTACAACGAAGCCCTGTTGCAGCTTCCGCAAATAGGGGAAGAGGGGTTTATCCCCCGCGACCCTAAGACGCGCCTGGGACTAATTCAGGCCGCCGAAGTCTCCTGGCTGTTGAATCACACCAATTCGGCCCAACGTTTTGCCTTCGTGGGCGTCCTCAGCTCCGAACGCAACGTACAACCCCGGCTGATGCGGCGCCTGATAGAAACCTACCTCGTCAACGAAGAATACAAAGCGGCCGAGAAGTACATCCGAATCCTGGAGAAAAGCGCCCTTTACCGGCGGGAAATGCAGAAACTCCGCCCCCTGCTCGACCCCGAGACGGCCTCCCAAACCGAGTGGATCACCCAAAGGCGAAGGTTAAACCCCACAACCGATAACCCCTACGATCCCACCAAGTCCTTCCCCAGCGCATTGGCCTTCCTCCTGGACGACCACCCCGACAACCCCGCCGCCTTTGCCTACGGGATGGGCTACCTCCTGCTCTACAAGGAACTCCACGCCTTTATGCACTACATGGAAGAACGAAAGGGAACGGACGAAAAACTCCCGACACTCTACCAGGAAGCCATCTGCATCTACTACACGGCCGTGGAGAACAACCCCGAAGCCTTCCGTTCCTACGCCGTCGACCCCGACGTATACCAACGCTACCGGGAATACCTCCAACAAAGCGGCAGCCTCTCCCCCACCCTGCTGCGGCGGCGCTACGGCGACGCCTATTATTATTACGCACAATTTGTTCCAACCCCCGAAAAACCGGCCTCATGAAATCATTCCTCCAACAACAAACGCTCTCGCTCCTCCTCTCCCTTGCCCTTGTCCCGGCCCTGCTTTCGGCCTGCGCCGAAAAACCCGACGGAACAGCGGAAATCCAAAGTCACCCCCCGGTCATCTTCCCCGACTATACCGACGTAACCGTCCCGGTAAACATCGCCCCGCTGAATTTCCGCCTGCAAGACCCGGTGGAAAACCTACACGTCACCGTCCGCGGAGACGACGGCCAAACACTGCACCACCACGGAAAGCAACACGTGAGCTTCCACCCCAAAGCCTGGAAGAAACTCCTGAAAGGCAACGCGGGACGAACACTCACCCTACACCTCTCCGCCCTTCGGAGCCAGGACCGACAACACATAGCCTGGCCGCCCTTTTCCATCCACGTGAGCCATGACTCCATAGACAGTCACCTGGTTTACCGCCTGATCGAGCCGGGATACGAGAAATGGCACATCGTAGGCATCTATCAACGCAACCTGGAGAACTTCGACGAAAAACCCGTCATCCGAAACGAACTGACAGGCTACAACTGCATCAATTGCCACAGTTTCTGCAACGGTAATCCCCAACAAATGCTGCTCCACATGCGCGCAACCTACGGGGCAACCTACATCGCCGCAAACGGACAGATAGAGAAGTTGGACACCCGCACGCCGCACACCCTCAGCCACCTGACCTACCCCTACTGGCATCCGTCTGGACGCTACATTGCCGCCTCGGTGAACGACATCAAACAGTTCTTCCACGCCGTGAAGGAAAAGAAAATGGAGGTCTTCGACCTGGAATCGGACGTCGTCGTTTACGACGTGGCGCATCACAGCATCCTCTCGGCCGCCTCCCTGCTCACCAAAGATTGCTACGAAACCTTCCCCGCCTTCTCGCCCGACGGTCAGTGGCTATACTATTGCTCCGCCCCCGCCCTGCCCATGCCGGATCACTACGACCGCATCCGCTACGGCATTTACCGAAGGCCCTTCGATGCGGCACAGGGACGCATCGGCACAACAACCGACACGCTGGTCCGCGCAGATACCCACAGCGCTTCCTTCCCCCGTATCTCCCCCGACGGACGTTTCCTGATGTACACGGAAACTGCCTACGGGCAATTCCCCATCTGGCACAAAGACGCCGACATACGAATGATAAACCTCTCGGACGGAAGCCCGACAGAGGTATCGCTCCTGAACAGCAACGACACGGAAAGTTACCACTCCTGGAGCCGCAACAGCCGGTGGACCGTCGTCAGCAGCCGACGGGAAAACGGGCTATACACCCTTCCGTATTTTGCTCATATAGATAGTGCGGGACGGGCCTCGAAGCCCTTTTTGCTGCCGCAGAAAAATCCGGACGCCTACGATTTCCTCCTCTACTCCTTCAACCTCCCGGAGCTGGTAAGCGGCGAAATACAACTTAGTCCGTATGAACTGCAACATGCCGCGACAAGAAAGACGGCAACCCAAGTGGATTTTCACGTACCCCAACCTTCGCGGTCGAGGTTACGGTAATTGATGGCCTCGGCCAAATGGTGTGCCGCGACCTGTTCGGCCCCTTCCAGGTCGGCGATGGTACGCGACACCTTCAGGATGCGGTCGTAGGCCCTTGCCGAGAGGTTCAGTCGTTGCATGGCGGTCTGGAGTCGCCTCATACCGGCCTCGTCGGGTTGCACGTAGGTATGCAGTTGACGGGTAGTCATCTGGGCATTGCAATAAACTCCGTCTGTGTTTTTGAAGCGGGCCTCCTGTATGGCCCTTGCCCTCATCACCCGCTTGCGAACCGCCTCGCTGGGTTCGGAAGGCGTACGCTCGGATATTTTCTCAAAAGGTACGGGCACAATTTCTACCTGGATGTCGATGCGGTCGAGCAAAGGTCCGGAAATACGGTTCATGTACTTTTGAACCGTTCCGGGAGGACACAAACAAGGACGTTCGGGATGATTATAATACCCGCAAGGGCAAGGATTCATGGAACTGACCAACATAAATCCGGCAGGATAATCCACGGAAAAGCGGGCGCGGGAAATGCTTATCCGACGGTCTTCCAGCGGCTGACGCATCACTTCCAACACATTGCGGTTGAACTCCGGCAGTTCGTCGAGAAACAATACGCCGTTATGCGCCAGGCTGATTTCCCCGGGCTGCGGAAAAGATCCCCCTCCCACCATCGCCACGTTCGAAATCGTATGATGCGGCGCGCGGAAAGGACGTTGGGCCATCAGGGAAGTACCCTTTCCGATCTTCCCCGCCACGGAATGAATCTTGGTTGTCTCCAGCGATTCCCGGATAGACAGGGGAGGGAGGATGGAAGGCAGTCGCTTGGCAAGCATGGACTTCCCGCTTCCCGGAGGCCCCACCATGAGCAGGTTATGTCCCCCGGCGGCAGCCACCTCCAAGGCACGCTTTACGTTTTCCTGCCCACGCACATCCGAAAAGTCACATTCAAAAATCTCCTGACGCGCATAGAACTCGGCCGTAGTATCCACCACGGTAGGCGTGGCCTGTTGTTTGCCGTCGATAAACTCTATAACCTCCTTGATATTCTCCATTCCATATACGTCGATTCCTTCTACCACGGCCGCCTCGCGTGCATTTTGTTTAGGCAGGATAAAGCCCTTGAAGCCCTCTTCGCGGGCTTGCAAGGCGATGGAAAGCGCCCCTTTCACCGGCAGCAAACTGCCGTCAAGGGAGAGTTCGCCCATGATCACAAACGAATCCAGGAGAGAGGCGTCTATCTGCTCCGCCGCCGCCATGACTCCGATAGCCAGCGGTAAATCGTAGGACGACCCTTCCTTACGGATGTCGGCAGGCGCCATGTTGATCACTATCCGGTGACGCGGGAACTTATACCCGTTTGTTTTCAGCGCCGATATAATCCGTTCGTGACTTTCCCGCACGGCAACGTCGGGCAATCCCACCAGAAAAAATTGGATGCCTTTGGAGCAATCCACCTCTATTGTTATGATTGTTGCCGAAATACCTTGTACGGCAGCAGCGTAAGACTTTACCAACATAATTAAGGTTTCATTTAAGATTCGTGTACTTTATTCTATTAAATTCTCAAGAGCATGTTTGATTTCCATACCGTTTTCGGTTTTGAGGATGATTTTCCCTTCCTCGTCAATCAGGAAGCAACGCGGCAAGGCGCTTACGTTGTACAAATCCACCAGTCGAGCGGCTTGTCCGGCCGAGTCGGTCACCAGATTCCAGCGGATGCTGTCGTCCTTCAGCACTTCCCTGAGTTCGGGCATATTATCGTCTAAGCTCACTAGGAGTTGTTCCAACTTATCTTTCGGATATTCCCGGTCTATTTCGTCCAGATACAAGTCGTCGGTCCGGCACATGTCGCACCAGGGAGCGGTAAAGGTGAGTAGCAAATATTTTTGCAGGAAGGAATCAAGGCTCAGTGTTTCGCCATAAATATTTTTCACCGTAAAGTTCGGCGCTTCGGCTCCCAGGGCTGTACGTTTTGCCCGATCGCTGTATTGCTCCAATTCTTTTACCAGATAAAAGTCCTTCAAACCGGGATCGAGCATAATCAGCAATTCGTCTAATTGGCGGGTATCATCGGCATCCATAAGAAAGGTCTTGATTAAGACGGCGGAAGCGGCTTCGGCGGTATGTTTCTTCACATAATCCAGCGCCTGCTCATACAATTGACGGTTTACATTTGCCAGGCGCGAGGTGACATCGCTCACATCTATGGGATTGTTTTCCCGGATATGGAGCAGGTCCTCCTGTTCTTTCAGCAGGGGCGCCAACTTTTTCCATATGGCGGAAAGTTCGTTGTTAAGCTTTCCGCCTTTGGCCTGAAGCAAGGCGGGGTGATTCATATCACCGGTGAGCTTTACTTTCACGCCCGGTTCCAGATAAACGGTGAACCAGGAAGTCCTGTCGTTGAAAAAAAGAGTTGCCTGATTAAAGCCTTTCTGCTTTTCCTCGACCTTGAATTGCCCGGGCTTATGGCAGACGATCGTGTCAACCAGGTTCCGGTCTTCCGACTCAAACACAGCATAAATCCGCTGATCTTCCAGATTGGCTAGCTTTCCTTCAATCCGGTACACGGCGTCTCTTCCCCCGCAAGAGGAAAGACACAGCACTGAACTTATTATCAAAAGAATTTCTTTCATAAACACCTTATATATCCCACAATCATAAAATTTAAAGACGGGGTAAAGATAGACATTATAATTTAATATCCTTTTATATTTGGTAAAAAATGTTACGACCGACTGTACGCAAAGCGGGGAACGGGAGGCGATTGTCCTCTTTAATTCACTCGCCCGCGGCATTGAATGGGCTGAGGGCTTTGCTGCTATTGAAATTTTGATAACTTTGTGTGCTGAAATATTAATCCTACACATTATATTCCTATGGATATCATTCGGTTAGAAGGGGAAGATAAACGACTGTATTCCCTGGTAGCACATTTGATAATGAGAAGGGACGTATTGAGTTATAATCTAAACTATCCCTACAAGACCTCGCCTGCACATTGCTGGTTTATTGCCGCCGACCCAGACCATACGTTTGGGTTTGTTCCTGTGCTACGAAAAGCAGGTAAGGCGCAAATAAACAACTATTATGTTGAAAAAGACGACAAGGAGATCTTTGCGGTGCTACTGGAAGAAATCATCAAGACGCTTTCTCCTGACTTTGAAATAGAAGCAATAACACAGATGCGACACATTCCAAATTTCGAACAGAATGGTTTTTCGATTATATTCCATTGGAAAAGATACGTGAAAATGAAATTAGCCAAACACGAAGATGAGCAACACGAAGATGAACGTCTATGAGTTGACCCGGCTGAGACTAAAGATGCTGTTCAACGAATTTGACAATATTTATGTATCCTTCTCCGGAGGAAAAGACAGCGGCGTAATGCTGAACCTCTGCATACAATACATCCGGGAAAATAATCTGAAAAGGAAAATCGGCGTATTTCACATGGACTATGAAATACAGTACAAGGAAACCCTCAAATACATCGACCGGGTGTTTCAGGCTAATCCCGACATCATTGAAGTATACCGCATTTGCGCACCTTTCAAGGTAACCACCTGTACGTCGATGCATCAGATCTATTGGCGTCCGTGGGACGAGGAGTACAAAGACTGCTGGGTTCGGGAGATGCCTGCAGGCAGTTACACAAAAGCCGATTTCCCGTTCTGCGATCAAGCTATATGGGATTCCGAATTTTACCTCCTCTTTGCCCAATGGTATCACCGCTTGAAAAAGGCGAAAAAAACCTGTTGCCTGGTAGGTATACGTACACAGGAAAGTCATTACCGCTGGAGAACGATACACAGCAATAAGCGATGTTATATGTATCGCAATCTGAAATGGACAAAGCAAATTACCGACAACATTTTCAATGCTTACGTGATATACGACTGGCTCACAACGGATGTTTGGACAGCCAACGGACGTTTCAACTGGGATTATAACCGGCTGTACGATTTGTACTACCTGGCGGGGGTTCCGTTGGAGAAGCAACGCGTGGCGAGTCCGTTCATCCTGGCGGCGCAGGACAGCCTGCATCTCTACCGGGCCATCGACCCCGATACGTGGGGCAAAATGATCTGCCGCGTGAACGGCATAAATTTCACGGCTATTTACGGCCATACGAATATGCTGACCCAGAGGAAGGCCATTACGCCGCCGGGGCATACCTGGGAGAGTTACATGCATTTTCTTT